>JAZKZA010000001.1:0-7403 GCA_045612445.1 Eubacteriales bacterium
ATTTTCTGCTATGACGGTGAGGTCGATGTTTTGAAGAGCAGTCACCGTCTCATTCCCGTCGGAGATAAGAACGACCTCGCTTCAGTGGCGCACCGACTCTTCTCTGCTCTGCGCGAAGCCGACCGACTTGGCGCGTCGGTCATATACGCCCACCTTCCTCCCCGTAAAGGACTTGGTTTGGCGTTATACAACCGTATGCTGCGAGCCGCAGCTCATACCGTACTGAATATCGAAAAAGGCAAATAAACGTAAAGAGGAACAAAATGGCTAAAAAGTCAGCAAAAAAAGAAACCGGTGAGATAGTTTACGCGCCCTCGCGTCCCCAGCCTATCACCGAGACTATTGAAAAAAACTATATGCCCTACGTTATGACCGTTATTCTTTCGAGAGCGATTCCCGAGATAGACGGTCTTAAGCCCTCGCACCGAAAGCTGCTTTACACTATGTATAAGATGGGTCTGCTGAACGGCAACCGCACCAAGAGTGCAAACGTCGTCGGTCAGACTATGAAGCTCCACCCGCACGGTGACGCCGCCATCTACGAAACGATGGTCCGACTCACTCGCGGCAACGAGACCCTTCTGCATCCGCTTGTCGACTCGAAGGGATCGTTTGGTAAGCAGTATTCGTCCGATATGAAGTACGCCGCCTCGCGTTATACCGAGGTCAAGCTCGATAGCTTTTGTGCCGAGCTGTTCCGCGGGATAGATAAGGACGCCGTCGATTTCGTTGACAACTACGACGGAACACTCAAGGAGCCCGTCCTTCTGCCGACCACCTTCCCTAACGTTTTGGTCACGCCGAACTCGGGCATCGCCGTCGGAATGGCATCAAACATCTGCTCGTACAACCTGGGTGAGATCTGCGACGGAACTATCGCTATGCTGAAAAATCCCAGAATATCGGCGGAAAAGCTGATGGAGATCATCAAAGCCCCCGACTTCCCGGGCGGCGGAGATATCATATACAACGCCGAGGATATGCTGAACGTGTTCACGACCGGTCAGGGCTCTATCAAGATCCGCGCCCGCTACGTTTATAACAAGCAGGAGAACTGCATCGACATCGTTCAGATTCCCTACTCCACCACGATCGAGACGATCCTCAACAAGATCGCTGAGCTTTATAAGCTCGGTAAGCTCAAGGAGATAACCGATTTCCGCGACGAGATAGACCTTTCGGGATTCAAGCTGACAATCGACCTGCGCCGCGGAGTTGACCCCGACAAGCTTATGCAGAAGCTCTTTAAGCTGACGGCTCTTGAGGATAGCTTTAAATGTAACTTCAACGTTCTCGTTGACGCCGTTCCGCGCACGATGGGCGTTCCCGAAATACTTTCCGAGTGGATACGCTTCCGTATGGGTTGTGTTCGTCGTGAGCTGGCATACGACCTCAAGAAAAAGGAGGAAAAGCTCCACCTTCTGCTCGGTCTTGGAAAGATACTTCTCGATATCGACAAGGCGATACGTATCGTTCGCAACACCGAAAAGGAATCGGACGTCGTTCCCAATCTCATCAAGGGCTTTGGCATCGACGAGATCCAGGCAGAATATATCGCCGAGATCAAGCTGCGTTACCTCAACCGCGAATATATCCTTAACCGTATCCAGGAGATCAATGAGCTTGAAAACGAGATCGCCGCTATCAAGGAGATCCTTGGCGACGACCTGAAGGTCAAGGCGTTGATCGCCAAGCAGCTCGCCGACATCAAGAAGAAATACGGCAAGCCGAGAAAGTCGTATATCATTCATTCGGACGACATCGAGGAATACAAGGAAGAGGAAAACATTGAAAACTATAACGTCCGCCTCTATATGACCAACGAGGGATACTTCAAGAAGATAACCCTACAGTCGCTCAGAGGCAACGACGAGCAAAAGCTCAAGGACGGAGACTTTATAACCTTCACTGCAGACACCGACAACCTTGCCGAGCTGGTCTTCATTACCGATAAGTGTCAGCTCTACCGCGCAAAGGTCTGCGATTTTGACACCACGAAGGCTTCTGCTATGGGTGACTTTATCCCCGTCAAGCTGGGTATGGACAGCGGTGAAAAGCCTATATTTATGCGAGTTCAGCCCTCGTATCCCGAAAAAGAAAACTTCGTGTTCATCTTTGAAAACGGTAAGGGAGTTCGTGTCCCTGTAACGGCTTACGTAACAAAGGCAACTCGCCGCAAGCTGGTTGGCGCGTATTCGGATGCCTCGCCCATCGTTGCCGTCCTTTACGAAAAGGAAAAAGAGCCGTTTGAGATCATGCTGCTCTCAAACGTCGATCGCGCGATCGTTATCAAGTCTTCGTTGATCCCCGTCAAGACAACCCGAACCTCTGCCGGAGTTCAGCTCATGGTGCTGAAAAAGGATCAAAAGCTGGTTGCGGCGTATGACGATTTTGCAACTCGCTTTGAGGAGACCAAGGGATACCGAAAAATCAAAATCCCCGCGCCGGGCATCCTGCTTTCAGAGAAGGACATAACCAAGCAGCAGCTTAGGATAGAATAAAACGTTTTTTGGAGAGCTATAATGAACGGTAAAAAGCCAACGTCAAAAAAGCAGCTTTGGATTCGTATTCTCTGCGCGTTTCTGGCGTTTTTGATGATCGGAAGCGTGGCGTTTCTCGCCATTGAGCTGATACTTGATGAGATAAACAGCAAGACTGTCGTACGTATAGAGTCGGTTGAAACGACTACCGTCTGACCCCGAAAACAAATCTTAAAGAGGTGTTTTAACGTGAATCTGCAAGAATCAGGCGAGATGTATCTCGAAACCATTCTCGTCCTTTCCAAGAAAAAGGAGCGAGTTCGAGCCATTGATATCTGCGAATATCTTGATTACTCAAAGCCAAGCGTTAGCCGTGCACTCGGTCTCTTGAAAGAGGGCGACTACGTTACGGTTGGCAATAACGGTGCGCTTAGCCTGACCGAGTCCGGTCTTCGTATTGCCACAAAAATATACGAGCGACACGAGCTTTTGACCGAGCTTCTTATGCGACTTGGAGTCAGCGAGGAGACGGCGGATCGCGATGCTTGCAAGATCGAGCACCGCATCAGTGACGAGTCGTTCGAGGCGATCAAAGCACATCTTAGATCATTTGACAAAAACTAAAACAAAGAGCAGACGAAGCTTCGTCTGCTCTTTTTATATTATATTAAAGTTTTAAGAACGTGCCTCGGCAGCCCACTGGGCAAGGTCGGCATCGCTGATGCTTCCGTCAAATATAGCCGCCAGAGCCTTGAGGTTGGTCTCAGTCTGGGTAACGTCTGCACCGTTCTTGATCTGCTCCTGATAGTAATCCTTGCACTCCTCGCGAATATTGTCAACGTCCACCTCGGTCAAGCTCTCCTTGAGGCTCAAGGCGTCCTCGGTCAGCTCGTTTTCGGGATTTCCATCAACGTATGCCATCTCGATCAGTGCGGCAGATGCGATCTTAGACTCGTTTATCGTCTCGATCATCTCGCGTCTGTCCTCTTTGCTTCCGCAGATATCCTGTATCGCGTCGCCGGAGCTTGCCTGAACCAGCTGCATCGTGAAATCGACCGCCTTGGCTTCCTTCTCATATTCCTCGTCGGTAAACTCACCGGTGGTCAACTGGTCAAGCATAACGTTAAGAACCTTGACGGCTCCCTCGTCCTTCTGCTGGTCTCCGTTCGAAAGTATCGCGGCATTGAGAACACCGCTATCGTCGATGATCTCCTTGAGTATGACCGCGGTACGGTCGTCACACGACTGATTGAGGTCGCGCAGGACCTTTGCCATCTCAGAGGTGTCGGTTTTCGAGCTATCCTCGTAAAGCTCAACTATACGAACGAACTGCTGTACTGCGCTGAGCAGGTTTGTGATGTTAAGATCATCGTCCTCCTCGATATGCTTGATGAGAATGTCTGCAACCTCGCGCATACTGTCAAATGCACTCGTGCGAAGGAGCGCGACCATGACCTCGGTAACTCCCTCTCCGATAAGCATACTGTGGCGGGCGTCATCTATAAAGCCGCCAAGGACGGTAGCGTCTATATTGGCGATAGTACCGAAGGCGTCAGAAGCTTCCGTGAGCTTGGGAGCGATCTCCATTACCTTAACTGCGCTCGAGAAGATGCTCGAGAATATTTCAGCCTCGGCACGAAGCTCGGCATCGGTATACTCGTCGTGAACCTCTGCAACGTAGAGTCTTTCGGTATTTTCATCAAACTGGCGCATAACGGTAGTAAAGGCGAAGTCTATGATCGGGGCGATCATATGACGGTAATCGTCGTTAGCGTAGATGCTGCTCATAAGATCGTAGAGCATATCTTCGTCGGCAAGCACGGTCAGTATCTCCCCTGCATCTGTCGACTCAAGCGCGACGGCAACGTTTGCCGGAACGCGATATTCTATCATAATATTCAGTATCTCGCCAAGCGTTGCAAAGTCCTCACGAACAGACTCCGCCGTCGTGTTCTTCAAAATATCGAAGAGCGGATCACAGACGATCGCAAGGTCTCCCTCAACCGTCAGATCCTTGGACAGGTAGACAACGACGTCAGCAACGACACCGCTATGCAGCTCCGATTTGGAAATATATCCGATTATATTCGAAACCGCTGTCTTTTGCGCCTCGCCGTAATCCTTAACGTCAACCGCAAAGTAAACGGCGTTGCTCATAACGTCAAATATCTGGGATATCTCATTACGCGCCGCTCCGGTGGCATCGGTGGTGTTTATCATAGCATTGCAAAGAGCTCTGACAGGCAGGGAGTTCGAAATGCTTACGAAGAAGTTATATCTGATGGGGGCAACGGTCTCGTCGATAAGGTTTGAAAGCTCGTCGGCAACGAGATTTCCCTCCGAGTCGGTTATAACATGATCCATAACGTTCATGTTCTTATCGCCGACGTTCAGCTCAACGTTTGCCGTGCGAATGGAGTTCGAAATACCGATAACACCATCGGTAAGGGTGTATATTATACCCGAGATCGGCAGTATTACGATAATTATAACTACAAACGAGTTGACAAGACGAATTCCCGCCGAGCCAAAGCGCTCAAGAAGCTTGAGCCCCTTGTAGCTATCCTTCTTGGGCTGTGCGGTCTCCTCGATCTGAGGTTCGACCTTCTTTTTCTTTTTCTTCTTAGAGGTGATCTTAAGCGCTCTGCCGATAAAGAAGGCAGGGATACGCATAATAAGATCAAAGATAACAAACAAGGTCGTGAAGGCAAATGGCATCAGAACCGTATATATTACAGTTCCCGAAAACTCCTGCATTGCCGAAGAATCCGAGATCAACGGCAGGTCTCCAAGCAGCGGCTCGACGAACGAGTAAAGGGTACTCGCCGGCACGACTCGGCAGAAAATAAAGACCGTAAAGAAGGCAAATATCGCCGAGGTCAGCGTTCTGCAAAGGATAAGCAGACTCTTCTGCCAGCTTTTGAAAAAGAAGCTCAAAACAGCGATGCCGAAAATGACGACCAACGGGATCACCGTTACGCAAAGCATACCTGTGGATATGATGTCAGACATAACTTCCTCCAAAAATGTTATATTGTTACTATTATAATATACCACAATCTTCCGTTTTTGTCAACAAAATCCCTTTTTTTCGGGAGCTTTTATAGGTTTTGAAAATTACCAGATTTTTAGGGGTTACATTTTTTTGCGTTCGGTATTATAATGTTATCAGCAAGAAAATTTGACATCAAACTATATTGGAGTTTTATGGAACTTATACTTATTAACAACCAAAAGCTCAAGATAATGCTCTCAAAGGACGACATGCGGGATTACGACATCTCTTGCGACAGCGTTGATTATTCAAACACCGAAACTCGCCGCGCCTTTTGGAGTATTCTTGATGAAGCAAAGCACCGCACCGGATTTGACGCCGCAAGCGCCCGGATCTATATACAGCTCTATCCGTCAAAGTCAGGAGGCTGTGAGCTATACGTGACCAAGCTACAGCCCTCCCCTACCGAATCCTGTCCCGTCCGTCCCCCTCAAGGTCGGGAGCTGGCATTCGGCTTTGAGGGTATAGATCCTTTATTACGGGTCTGCCGACGCCTTGCATTGATCGGGTTTTCGGGCGGTGCCTCTGCCTTCCGTGATGAGATGAATCGCGCCTGCCTGTTTCTTTCGGGCGTTGACGATACCTTCCTCGACCGACTTTCCTTCATCGGCGAGTTCGGAGAGGAGCTTGACCCCTCTGATCTTCACGCCTACATAGACGAGCACGGCAGCTGTATCTGCTCAGACAACGCTGTTGAGCTTCTGGCAGAGCTTGCATAAAAAAAGCTTCCCCCCAACGGTTTTCGAGCCGTTGGGGGGCTTTTCTCTTGGTTGTCCGTCATATTTTTATATCCGTCGAATATGTTATAGTGTAACAAGTCTATTTTAACGAGGTACTAAGATGAAAAAGCTTCTTTTTGGACTGCTCCTCATGGCAGTGTCACTATCACTTATCCTATCGGTATCGGCAGAAGGCGACTCTTCCCTGCTCGCAATATCAGACCGAGCCTCGGAAAACGCTCCCTTGACTCCTGCACTGAACATCATTGCCGACGATTTTGACATGGCAAAGGCGGGACTTATCGGTCATTCCCCCGTCTTTTCACGCGACGATTTCTGCCGAGCACTGAATCTGACGTCGGTAGACTCAATAACCTTGACGTCTTTGCCCGACGCGACCGTCGGTCGTCTTTTGCTTGGAAGCACGGCGGTTTCGGTCGGTCAGACCATATCGGGAGCCAATCTCGACGCGCTGATCTTCTCGCCCGCATCCGATGAAAAGAGTGTTTCTGCTTTCAGCTTCACAGTCGGAGACCGAGGATACACTATGAGCTGTGCCGTGTATATGCTCGACAGTATAAACTCCTCTCCAAGCGTTTCTCTTGCGGCAGGCATCACGCTCGACGTGGACACCCACTCGAACACCGCCGCCTTCGGTAAGCTTTCGGCAAGCGATCCCGAGGGAGACGTCCTGCGCTTCACCGTGGTTTCCTATCCCCGTCACGGCGTGATAATAATGACCGATCCTGCCAACGGCGAGTACGTTTATCTTCCCGAAAACGGCTTTGCCGGCAAGGATAGCTTCAGCTACGTGGTTCGCGATAAGTACGGAAACTATTCCGGGTCGGCAACAGTCTCGCTGACCGTTTCGCGCGCCTCAACCGAGATCGTATACTCCGATATGGTCGGCAACTCGGCAAACAACGCCGCGCTGACCCTTACCGAAAACGGAATAATGAGCGGAGCTCAAAAGGGAGACAGGAATTATTTTGAGCCAAGCGGCGAGGTCAGTCGCGTTGATTTCACCGTTATGCTCATGAAGTCTGCCGGAATAACCGATCTCCCGAACGTAAAAGCAGGATTTTTCGTCGACTCCGGCCTATCCCTCTCGGCAATGCCCTACGTTGCGGCGGCAAAGGGGCTACGTCG
>JAZKZA010000002.1:0-4512 GCA_045612445.1 Eubacteriales bacterium
TGCCGATGCCAAGGCGGGAGACAAGTTCCAGTTCGTCAGAACCGGATATTTCTGCCTTGACTCGAAGAACGAGAATACCTTTAACCGCGTCGTCGGGCTGAAGGGTAGCTTCAAGGCATGACGGTCGAGCAGAAGCTAACGCTGATCGCCGCTTGGTTTGCGCTGATCTCGCTGATCGCCGTTATCGTAACGGTGGCGGATAAGATCAAAGCCAAGCGAGGAAGGTGGAGAGTTCCCGAGGCAACGCTGATGGGGATCTCGGTGTTCGGCGGCTCGGTTGCGATGCTCGTCACTATGATAATGATACGCCACAAGACCAAGCATATGAAGTTTATGATCGGTATTCCGGTCGTGATCATATTGCAGATCGCCGCGGCGATAGCCGTTTTAAGATTAACCGCATAAAAACAGACCCACCCGAAGCTCGGGTGGGTCTGTTTTTATTTGTTTGATCATTCCTTGTCGGCAGGAACGAGCTTGGCGCAGATGACGCTTGAAAAATAGGAGATCGCCGCGCCGCCGACGGTGCACAGGACGGCGGTCAGTATCGCGAGCGGACCTTTCGTGAACATAGAGAAGGGAATTACCGAAACGGCACTCGCAACAACAAATCCGAGTATGGTGTGCGATATCTGAGAGTGAAACCTCTTCATAAGGTAGGTCACGAGCTTGGCAAGCAGTACGAGGCAGACCACGACGCCCATTGCCAGAGGAATTACCACCGAAAAGTCAAGTGCTGCGATTCCCTCGGTCATAGCGCGGTAGAGCCCGAAGAAGATTATAAGGGTGGACGAGCTGAGTCCGGGCACGATAAGGCTCAGTCCCCAGAGAGCTCCGCAGAAAACGAAGGAGAGGAAGCCGGGCTGCATTGCGATCACCGCGCCCTGTGCCTGGAGCAGGAAGGTAACGGAGATGAGGAAGGCAAAACCGATAGCCATTCCTATAAAGGAGGAGGGCTTGCGACCCTTTTCACCGGCGTTCTGCCAAAGCTCGGGAAGCGTTCCGAAGACGAATCCGGCGCAAACGCAGACGACGGCGTCGGTGTCCTTCGAGAGCAGCCAAGCCGTAAGTCCCGAGAGCCCGACAAATCCGATCCCGATTCCAATAACGAAGGCAAGCAGCTCAAGACTGTGCTTTTTCAGCGTCTTGAAGGGGTGGGCAACGAGGTTCAGTATATGCTCGTACATTCCGAACGCCACGCAGAGCGCGCCGCCGCTGATGCCGGGGACGATCGCGGCAAAGCCGACGAGGATACCCTTCAGCGCGAGCAGAGGATAGTTGATGAATTTCTTGAGATTGTTCATTAATAATATCTTCCGATCTTTTTTATTCAGCCCATTTAGTTTATCACACAAGGCGGCGCTTGTCAACGAAAAGAGAGAATTGTTTACAAAGGTGGGTCTTGTGTATATTGTGTGCATAATTTGCATAAATATACACCGTCTTGAGAATATAATGTTGCAAATGAACGTCAAAATGCACAAACTAAAACTCTAAATATAGTCAATATGATGTGAAAAACAATGAAAATGGAAAAGAAATAAAAAACGTCTTGCAAATCTATAATATATATGGTATAATTATTCGCGTTGAATGCAGAAACAGCTGCAAGAATTGTATTATTATTCATTTGTGAGGTATAGAAATGGCTAAAGAGTTCAAAAAGATAGTTTTGGCGTATTCGGGTGGACTTGACACCTCGATCATCATTCCGTGGCTGAAGGAAAATTACAACGATCCCGAGATCATCGCAGTTTCGGGTAACGTCGGTCAGGCGGACGAGCTTGAGGGCCTTGAGGAAAAGGCTATCAAGACCGGAGCCTCCAAGCTTTACATAGAGGATCTCACCGAGGAGTTTGTCAACGATCTCATCATTCCCACCGTTCAGGCGGGTGCGAAGTACGAGGAGTATCTGCTCGGAACGGCTCTTGCCCGTCCGGTAATCGCAAAGAGACTTGCCGAGATCGCCATTGCAGAGGGTGCTGACGCTATCTGCCACGGCTGCACCGGTAAGGGTAACGACCAGGTCCGTTTTGAGCTTGCCATCAAGGCATTTGCTCCCGGCATCAAGATCATCGCTCCTTGGAGAGAGTGGGACATCAAGTCGCGCGACGAAGAGATCGAGTACGCCGAGGCGCACAACGTTCCGCTTAAGATAAACCGCGAGACCAACTACTCGAAGGATAAGAACCTCTGGCACCTTTCGCACGAGGGACTTGATCTTGAGGATACCGGAAACGAGCCGCTTTACGACAAGGAAGGCTTCCTTGAGATGGGCGTTTCGCCTATGAAGGCTCCCGACGTTCCGACCTACGTCACTCTCGATTTCGAGGCAGGCGTTCCGGTCGCTCTTGACGGAGTAAAGATGTCCGCCAAGGAGATCATTCTCAAGCTCAACGAGATCGGCGGAGCTAACGGAATCGGTCTTCTCGATATCGTTGAGAACCGACTCGTCGGTATGAAGTGTCGCGGCGTTTACGAGACTCCCGGCGGAGATATACTCTACTTTGCACACAACTACCTCGAGACCCTTTGTCTTGACAAGATGACCATGCACAAAAAGCAGGAGCTTTCGGTATGCTTTGCCGAGCTGCTGTATAACGGTCAGTGGTACACTCCTCTGCGCGAGGCTCTGTCGGCATTCGTATCGAAGACTCAGGAGCACGTCACGGGTAAGGTCAGAGTCAAGCTCTATAAGGGCAATATGATCAAGGCGGGGGCGTGGAGCGATTGGTCGCTCTACTCCGAGGAGATCGCAACCTTCGGTGAGGACAATGTTTACGACCAGAAGGACGCCACCGGATTTATCAATCTGTGGGGACTTCCCATCTCGGTCCAGGCGCAGGTCAACGCCAAGAACAAGAATAAATAATTACCGAAAAACGAGCGTGAGGGGAGAGTTTTATCCCCTCACGCCGATGCAATTTTTATAAGGGGTTTCAAGCAGTATGGAAAAGCTTTGGGCAGGTCGCTCGCAGAAGGCGGTCGACAGTTTGGCAGACGATTTCAATTCGTCGATACATTTTGACAGCCGTATGTACCGTCAGGACATTCGCGGCTCGATGGCGCACGCCGCAATGCTGGCTCGTCAAGGAATAATATCGGCGTCGGACGCCGAGCTGATCATCTCCGAGCTGGGTCGTATACTTGAGGACCTCGTTGAGGGTCGCTTGGAGTTTGATCTTTCTGCCGAGGATATACATATGTTCATCGAGGCCGAGCTGACCTCGCGCATCGGTGACGTCGGTAAGAGACTTCATACCGCGAGAAGCCGTAACGATCAGGTCGCGCTCGACATAAGACTTTATCTGCGCGACGAGTCGGAGACGATAGTCGAGCTGATCCGTAAGCTGATCACCGCCGTCGTTGAGCAGGCAAAGCAGAACAAAACGACTATTCTGCCCGGATATACTCACCTCCAGCGCGCCCAGCCGATAGTTTTTGCACATCACCTTTTGGCGTACGCCATGATGCTGATGAGAGACGTCGACCGCATCGAGGACGCCGTTCGCCGCATGAACCGCTCGCCTCTCGGAAGCTGCGCGCTCGCCGGCACGACCTACAACACCGACCGCTATTCGGTTGCCGAGGCGCTTGGCTTTGACGGCATCACCGAGAACAGTATCGACGGCGTTTCGGACCGCGATTTCGCCCTCGAGCTGATGTCGGCGCACGCCATACTTATGATGCATCTCTCCAGATTTTCGGAGGAGATAATACTCTGGTCGAGCTGGGAGTTCAAGTTCATCGAGCTTGACGACTCCTTCACTACCGGCTCGTCGATCATGCCCCAGAAGAAGAACCCCGATATTGCCGAGCTGGTCAGAGGTAAGACGGGTCGTGTCTACGGCGACCTTATGGCTCTCTTGACCACCCTCAAGGGTCTGCCGCTGGCATATAACAAGGATATGCAGGAGGACAAGGAGGCGATATTTGACGCGGTGGATACCGTAAAGCAGTGCCTCACCGTCTTTACACCGATGATCGCCGGTATGCGAGTGCTTGCCGACAATATGTACGCCGCCGCGGGACGCGGATTTATCAACGCCACCGACCTTGCAGACTATCTGACCAAGAAGGGTCTGCCCTTCAGAAGCGCGTACAAGCTGTCGGGTCAGCTGGTCGCTTACTGCATCAAGAACGGTAAGGTTCTCGAGGAGCTGACGCTCGACGAGTTCGGCGAGTTCTCGGATATCTTTGACGAGGACGTTTACGGAGAGATCTCGCTCGTCACCTGCGTTGAAAAGAGAAGCTCGGCGGGAGGCACGGGACGCGAGTCGGTAGAGCATCAGATCGAGCTTGTTGAGGAGTTTTTGAAGAAATGAAAAAGGTTTTTATAGACGGAAGTGCCGGCACGACCGGACTTCGCATATACGAGCGACTTGAGGCGAGACGCGATCTTTGCCTTATGACGTTGAGTGACGAGAAGCGTAAGGATGCCGAGGCGCGTCGCGAGATGCTGAACAGCTGTGATATCGCCTTTCTCTGCCTGCCCGATGCGGCGGCGATCGA
>JAZKZA010000003.1:0-3444 GCA_045612445.1 Eubacteriales bacterium
GAAGCAGACCCTGCGATGCGGTATAAGTAGTGGTGAGTGCGCCGGCGGCAAGAGAGCCGTGAACAGCACCTGCAGCTCCGGCCTCGGACTGCATTTCGACGACCTGAACGCGCTCGCCGAAAATGTTACGGGCGGGCTTACCGAGCAGGTTCTTGTCAACTGCCGACCATGCGTCGGTCGTTTCAGCCATAGGGCTTGAAGGGGTAATGGGGTAGATAGCAGCAACTTCTGTGAACGCATACGAAACGTGCGCCGCAGCAGTGTTACCGTCAACCGAGATCTTTTGACGTTTGATTGCCATAGATTAAATGACCTCCTAATGTATATTATTATTTTTAATGATAACAAACATCATTCCTAATTATAATAACACTTTTTCGCCAAAAAGTAAAGGGTTTTGCGCCATTTTTCACGAAGAAAATTTATGTTTAACCGTTTTTTCTCGCCATTTTTGCATATCAGCGGAAAATTATACGCCGTGAGGCATTGCCAAAGTTGCATTTTAGGCAAAGAAAGTGCCGAGTTTTACCGTGTTTTTGCAATAAACGGTTCTGCGTATTGCAAAATGCGCGCTCGCACGTCAATTTTTTATCAATTTTAGCGCGTTTTTTGAATAAATACGCCCCAGTATTTTCATTTTTTTCGTGATCTTTATTGACAAATACGGCATAAAATGATATAATAAATAATCATTTGTAAAATTGCCAGTCAAGGAGGACTAATTATGATCGGACACGATAATTCAAGTATCTCAAACGATTTGAAATATCTCGCCGAGCGCTATAACCCCGCCGGAGAGTTTGATTCAAAGCTTTATACAAGCTGTAACGCCAAGCGCGGTCTGCGAAATGCAGACGGCACCGGAATCGTTGCCGGAATAACCCGCATAAGTAACGTTCACGGCTACCTTATAAACGAATTCGAAAGAGTACCGGTCGACGGCGAGCTTTTCTATCGCGGAGTCAACGTTCGCGATATAATCGACGCCTGCCGTCGCGAGGACCGCTTCGGATATGAGGAGGCGTCCTGGCTGCTTCTCTTTGGAGAGCTTCCGACCGAATCCGACCTCCAGCTCTACCGTCGTCTGATCGGGAACAGCCGTTATATGCCTAACGACTTTATTGACGACATAATCATGAGAAACCCCAGCCCCGACCTGATGAATATGCTCTCGTCCAGCATTCTGGCGCTCTACTCCTACGACGAGCGTCCCGACGATTGCTCGGAGGAGAACTCGATCCGTCAGTCGATGGAGCTGATCGCCAGATTGCCCGTTATGATGGTCGCGGCCTATCAGGCAAAGCGCCGCGCTTACCAGCACAAGAGCATGTATCTGCATATGCCGGCGTCGGGCCTTTCCACCGCCGAGAACATTCTCTCCACCCTTCGTGCCGACCGTAAGTACAGTCACGAGGAGGCGGCACTGCTCGACCTCTGCATGATCCTTCACGCCGAGCACGGCGGAGGAAACAACTCTGCCTTCGTCTGCCGCGCCGTTACCTCGTCGGGAACCGACATCTACTCGGCAATGGCCGCCGCCGTCGGAGCTCTCAAGGGCCCCCGCCACGGTGGAGCAAACCTCAAGGTCTGCTCGATGATGGACAATATTAAGGAAAACATCAAGGATATCCACGACGACGAGGAGATCAAGGCGTACCTCAAGAAGATACTTGCCAAGGAGGCAAACGACCACAGCGGTCTCATCTACGGTATGGGACACGCCGTTTACACCAAGAGCGACCCCCGTGCCGTCGTTCTCAAGGCGGAGGCTGAAAAGCTGGTCGACGTCGCCGGTTACCGCGACGACTTCACTCTGCTCGACGCCATCGAGCGTATAACCCCCGAGCTTCTGGGAGGCAAGATGATAGACAACACCGGCATCTGCGCCAACGTCGATATGTACTCGGGTCTTGTCTACCGTATGCTCGGTATCCCGCGCGACCTGTTCACTCCCCTGTTCGCCGTTGCAAGAATGTCGGGCTGGTGTGCTCACAGACTTGAGGAGATCCAGACCTGCCGCCGCATAATGAGACCGGCGTACCGTCCGTTGTCCTCCGCCGCAAAATACGTAGATCTTAAGGATAGAAAATAAAATGGGAAAGACTATTGCACAGAAAATAATCGCCGACCATCTGGTGTCCGGCGAGATGATCGCAGGACAGGAGATAGCTCTCCGCATCGACCAGACCCTGACTCAGGACGCGACCGGAACGCTTGCTTACCTTGAGTTCGAGGCTATGGGTATCCCGCGCGTTGCCACCGAGCTCTCGGTCGCATACATAGACCACAACACTCTTCAGTCGGGCTTTGAAAACGCCGACGACCACCGCTTTATCCAGTCGGCGGCAAAGAAGTACGGTCTGTACTTCTCGCGTCCCGGAAACGGCATCTGTCATCAGGTACACCTCGAGCGCTTCGGTGCTCCCGGAAAGACGCTGATCGGCTCGGACAGCCACACCCCGACGGGCGGCGGAATCGGTATGCTCGCCTTCGGAGCAGGCGGTCTCGACGTTGCCGTTGCTATGGGCGGCGGAGCATATCACATCGTCATGCCCAAGATGACCAGAGTTAACCTCACCGGCAAGCTCTCCCCCTGGGTCTCCGCCAAGGACGTTATCCTCGAGGTGCTTCGTATACTGTCGGTCAAGGGCGGCGTTGGCAAGATCATCGAGTACGGCGGCGAGGGAGTTTCGACCCTCTCTGTCCCCGAGCGCGCCACCATTACCAATATGGGCGCCGAGCTGGGCGCTACCACCTCGGTATTCCCCTCTGACGACAAGACCCGCGACTTCCTCGTAGCGCAGGGACGCGGCGAGGTCTGGCGTGAGATCAAGGCAGACGACGACGCCGTTTACGACGAGGTGATCGAGATCGACCTTTCCTCGCTCGTACCCCAGGCTGCCTGCCCCCACAGCCCTGATAACGTCAAGTCGGTCACCGAGATCGGACCGATCAAGGTCGACCAGATCTGTATCGGATCTTGCACCAACTCCTCGCTTTCCGATATGCTCAAGGCAGCCGAGATACTTCGCGGCAAGACGGTCGCGGACGACGTTTCGCTGACCATCACCCCCGGATCGAAGCAGGTATACAATATGCTCGCCGACTGCGGCGCGCTCTCCGACCTTATCGCCGCCGGCGCCCGCGTGCTTGAATGCACCTGCGGACCCTGCATCGGTATGGGTCAGTCGCCCGTTTCGGCAGGCGTTTCGCTCAGAACCTTTAACCGTAACTTCCTCGGTCGCTCGGGAACTAAGGACGCCCAGGTCTATCTGGTCAGCCCCGAGGTTGCCGCATACTCGGCTCTCACCGGAACTCTTTCCGATCCCCGTGAGCTGGGCGAACAGCCCGAGTTCAAGCTCCCCGAGAAGTTCCTCATCAACGATAATATGATGGTCGCCCCCGCATCGGTCGAGGACGCCGCATCGCTCACCACCATCAAGG
>JAZKZA010000004.1:0-2555 GCA_045612445.1 Eubacteriales bacterium
TCCACCCGAATTTTTCACTTTGAAAAGCTATTCGTGATGCCGTAAAAGCGGTATCCAAAGCACTCTGCCGAGAACTTACACCAGCCGTTCTCTCTCTTCGCGCGTCGGTACAGTGGACTTGTTTTTTACGGTTCTCAGCCCTTGCGGTTAAGGGCGGAGCGGGGGTTGACGATCTCTCGCCAATCGAGGTCGCCGCGGTCAAGCGCGCAGATGAGCGCCTCGGCGGTGGCGATGTTGGTCGCAACCGGGATGTTATACATATCGCAAAGACGGAGCAGCTCGTGCTCGGTCTCGTCGAAGCCCGCGCCGGGGCGAGTGTCTCTGAAATAGAGAAGTATATCTATTTCATTATATGCGATACGCGACGCGATTTGCTGATCTCCTCCCTGATCTCCGGCAAGGAGACGCTCGATGTTAAGACCTGTCGCGTCGTAGATGTACTTTGCCGTGATGCTTGTGGCGCAAAGACTGTGCTTGCTCAAAATGCCGCAGTAAGCGATGCAGAACTGGGTCATCAGTTCTTTTTTGAGGTCATGGGCTATGATGGCTATTTCCATGGCAAAGACTTCTCCCTATTAATTCGCGAAATTTTTATGGGTACATTATACTTTATATTGACCGTTTTGTCAACTGATTTTCGGTCTTTTTAACAAAAAATATCATCGGTATAAAGATTTTTGACTGTTTTTTACCTTTTTCTTCAACAACTCTTGCAAAAAGGGGAAAATTGTAGTATAATAAATTAGATATTTTGATTTCAGGAGAAAGAAAATGATAAGAGAGATCAACGAAATAATTGCCAAAAAGGACCCCGAGGTCGCTGCTGCCATAGCTGCCGAATACGACCGCGAGAACAACGGTATCGAGCTTATCGCATCCGAGAACTTCGTTTCCGAGGAGGTCATGCTTGCCGCCGGCTGTATCATGACCAACAAGTATGCCGAGGGTTACCCCTCCAAGCGCTACTACGGCGGCTGCCACGTAGTTGACGTTGCCGAGAACCTCGCTCGCGAGAGAGCCTGCAAGCTCTTCGGCGCTGAGCACGCAAACGTTCAGCCTCACAGCGGATCGCAGGCAAATACCGCGGTATACTTTGCGCTCTGCAATCCCGGTGACACCATTATGGGTATGTCGCTGGCTCACGGCGGACACCTGACTCACGGTAGCCCCGTCAACCTCTCGGGTAAATATTTCAACTTCGTTTCGTACGGTCTTACCGACGATGATGAGGTCATAGACTACGACGCCATCGAGAAGGCGGCAAAGGAGTGCTCTCCCAAGCTGATCGTTGCAGGCGCGTCTGCCTATCCTCGCACCATTGATTTTGAGAGGATCTCGAAGATCGCAAAGAGCGTCGGCGCGTACTTCATGGTCGATATGGCGCACATTGCAGGTCTCGTTGCCGCAGGACTGCATCCCAATCCCGTTCCCTATGCCGATGTCGTTACCACCACGACCCACAAGACCCTTCGCGGACCGCGCGGCGGACTTATCCTTTGCCGCGAGGAGCTTGCAAAGGCTATCGACAAGGCTATATTCCCCGGAATCCAGGGCGGACCTCTGATGCACATCATCGCCGCAAAGGCAGTTTGCTTCGGTGAGGCACTTCAGCCCGAGTTCAAGGAATACCAGAAGAGAATAGTTGAGAACTCCAAGGCATTTGCCGAGGCTCTTGTTGCCGAGGGCTTCCGTCTCGTTTCGGGCGGAACCGACAACCACCTCTGCTTGGTCGACCTTCGTTCTATGAACATAACCGGTAAGGAGCTCGAGAGAAGACTTGACGAGATCCACATCACGGTCAACAAGAACGCCATTCCGAACGACCCCGAGTCTCCCTTCGTAACCTCGGGTATCCGCGTCGGAACGCCCGCCGTCACCACCCGTGGCTTCGGACCGGACGAGATGAGAGTCGTTGCTCACCTCATCAAGCTCGCCGCCACCGACTTTGAGAACAGCGCAGACGAATGCCGCCGTCAGGTCGCCGAGCTTTGCGCCCGCTTCCCGCTTTACAACTAAGACGTATATCGCATAAACAAACACCCACCCAATCGTTGGGTGGGTGTTTTACGTCGCACCGAGCGCGTAATACGGCTTGACTCTTCTTCGCGTTGGGTGTATAATATTTACAGAAAACGATCTGCAGAGGTGTCTATGCTATACCACGTATCACCTAAAAAGGGACTTAAAACGATACGCCCCGTCACGTCCACTCACGGTAAGCCGTACGTATACGCCGTTGAGGATATGGTCACGGGTCTTTTGTTCGGCGCGAAAAAGGACGATTTCGATCTTATGATATATACCGACGAAAACCGACTTCCCGTGGTATACGAATGTTACCCCGATGCTCTGAAAGAGGTGTATCAGGGAAGATCTTGCTCGGTGTATCTTTTGAAGGACGAGGGCTTTTTAAGAGGGCTGACCTCTTGGGAGGCAGAGCTGGTCTGTGAATCCGAGGTCGAGGTCGTCGGCGAAACGACGGTTGACGATCTGCTCGGGCGCTTGCTGGAAGAGGAGCGGGGAGGTCGGTTGATCCTTCACCGTTATGAGTATTC
>JAZKZA010000005.1:0-2093 GCA_045612445.1 Eubacteriales bacterium
GTGCAGCCCGCCGCCCTTGCTATAAACCCGCCCAGCGCGTCGCTGACACCGGCCAGCGTATAGATAACGAGAAAGGTCGCGCTCAGCGGCTCGACAAAGATCAACGCCGCCGCCGACAAAAGTCGCAGCGTCGTCAGCAGATTCGGAATATATTTAACGAACCTCAAGCCCTTCACTCCCCTCTCGTTTTCCTTCTTTATTATACACCATCTCATGTCATTATACATCAATTTTCCAAAATAATCAACCCCCGAGCAAAATTTTATGCGCGGGTGAAAAAAATTGCCACCCCGCCCTTGCGAAAGGGCAAAAAAGGTGCTATAATATAACGTATATAAGTTTGTCCAAATCCCCCACGTAAGGAGATAATAATGTTTGAGCTGTTAAAAACCGACGGACGCGCCCGTCGCGGAGTTTTCCACACCGTGCACGGCGACATTCAGACCCCCGTCTTTATGAACGTCGGTACTTGCGCCGCCATCAAGGGCGGTGTTGACACCACCGAGCTTCGTCAGATAGGCTGTCAGGTCGAGCTTTCAAATACCTACCACCTGCACCTTCGACCCGGCGACCGCCTCATTCACGATATGGGCGGTATACACAAGTTTATGAACTGGGACCGTCCCGTTCTCACCGACAGCGGCGGATTTCAGGTATTTTCGCTCGGCCCGCTGCGTAAGATAACCGAGGAGGGAGTTCACTTCGCCTCGCATATCGACGGCAAGCGCATCTTTATGGGTCCCGAGGAGAGCATGCAGATACAGTCCAACCTCGCATCGACCATTGCGATGGCGTTCGACGAGTGTATTGAAAACCCCGCGCCCTACGACTACGTAAAGGCGTCCACCGCGCGCACCACCCGCTGGCTGCACCGCTGCAAGGCAGAGCTTGCCCGCCTCAATCAGCTCGACGACACGATAAACAAGCATCAGCTGCTTTTCGGTATAAATCAGGGAGGTACGTACGCCGACCTGCGTATCGACCACATGAAGCAGATCGCCGAGCTCGATCTGCCGGGATACGCCATCGGCGGCCTTGCCGTCGGTGAGGAGACCGAGGTGATGTACTACATCATCGACGAGGTCGAGCCCCATATGCCCAAGGACAAGCCGCGTTACCTCATGGGCGTCGGAACGCCCCTGAACATTCTCGAGGCGGTGCACCGCGGAGTCGACTTCTTCGACTGCGTTATGCCCTCCCGTAATGCCCGTCACGGTAACCTCTTTACCTGGCAGGGCAAGATCAACGTGCTCAACGAAAAGTACGCCCGCGACTCCCGCCCCATCAGCGAGACCTGTAACTGCCCGGCGTGCCGAGCCTATAGCCGTGGATACATTCGCCACCTTATCAAGGCGAAGGAGTCGGTCGGTATGAGGCTCGCCGTCGTGCACAACCTCTATTTCTACAACGAGCTTACCCAAAAAATCCGCGACGCACTGGACGGCGGCTACTTCGAGAGTTTCTATCAGAAGTACCGCAACATCCTCGGCGAACGCGTTAATGACTAAAGGAGATCAGATATGCTTGACAAAAAACTTCTTGAAGAGCTGCTCGGCATCGCCGTTTCGACCGGCGCCGACTTTGCAGAGGTCTATTCCGAGATCACCCGAAACGGTAACGTCCGTCTTATGGGCGGCAAGATCGAGGATATCTCGGACAACACCGTGTCGGGCGTCGGTATCCGCGCCTTTATCGGTACGAAAACAGTCTACGGCTCGACGTCGGACACCTCGCGTGAGGGTCTGCTCCGCACCGCCGCGTCGGTAGCCGCCGCCATCGGTGACGCCGGCACGCCTCAGAGCGTTCGCCTCACCGAGCGCATCTTCCCCAACATCCACCCCGTCAGAATAGTTCCCGCAAGTGCCGAAATGAAGGTCAAGATCGACCTGCTCCGTGAGGCTTGCACCGCCGCGAGCGAGTTCGACCCCCGTATCGTTCAGGCAATGGGCGGACTTATGACGGTCGATCACACCATTCAGATAGCTAACACCGAGGGACTTCTTACCTCCGACCGCCATCTTCGCACCCGTATGTTCGTCAGCGCAACGGCTAAGTCGGATCGTAGCCATGTCGTTCTGTGTGCCAAGGAGTTG
>JAZKZA010000006.1:0-2958 GCA_045612445.1 Eubacteriales bacterium
TTGCCGGCTACCGTCTGAAGCTTACGGTCACGAGCGACTCGTCGTTCGAGCTTGCGCCAACCATGACCTCAAACTCGCCCTTCTCCATCACACGACGCTCATCGGGCAACACCAGCGAGAAGTCCTTTTCGGTAAAGGTAAACTTGCACTCCTGCTCCTCGTTCGGTGCCAGCTCGACCTTCTTGAAGGCGATCAGCTGCTTGACGGGAGTCATGACCGAGGACTTTACGTCTCTGAAGTAGACCTGAACGATCTCCTTACCGGCTCTTTCACCAACGTTCTTCAGCTTGACCGTAAGAGTCAGCGAATCCTTATCGAAGGCAACGTCGCTGTAATCGAACTTGGTATACGAAATTCCATCACCGAAGACGAACAACGGTTTTGTGGGCATATCGAGGTAGCTCTTGCAGTGCCAGCCCGACAAATAGTTATAGTAGCAGGGCTGCTGTCCCACGTGACGCGGGAAGGATATCGGAAGCTTACCGCAGGGGTTGTTAAGTCCGAAAATGGTCTCTGCCAATGCCTTTCCGCCGTAAGCGCCGAGGTTGAATCCGGTCAGGAACGCGTTACTGTTCTCAACGATCTCGGGTACGCACATCGGCTTGGAGGCTATCATTACCGAAACTATCGGCTTGCCAAGCTTGGTCAGTCGGTCAAATACCTCTGCCTGTGCCTTGGTGAGCGACATATCGGCTCGATCCTTGGCTTCACCGGTCTGGTAAATATTATCGCCAAAGGTGTAAACGATCAGATCGCTATCGGCAGCCTGCTTGAGCGATTCGGCAAGCAGAGCCTCGTCGTTCTCAAAAATACCGCAGCCCTTTGCGTGAACGATCTCGCAGTTAAAGTCGTTCTCAAGTCCGAGCATGCCCTCGATAAAGGTAACGTAGGGACGCACCGGCTCTGCATCGAAATTGGGATCGGGGTGGGTGAAGTAGGTCCAGTCGCCGTACATATCTCTGACCGAGTCGGCATTGCAGCCGATAACAACGATCTTTTTGAGCTTTTCGTCCTTGTTGATAGGCAGTGCGTCCTCCTCGTTCTTAAGAAGAACGACGCATTCCTTTGCAAGCTCGTAGCTGAGCTTCTGATGCTCGGCAGCTCCGATGATGCTCTCGTCGAGTCTCTTGTAGGGATCGTCAAACAGACCGAACTCCATCTTTATGGTCAGAATTCTTCTGACAGCCTCGTCAAGAACGCTCTCGGCTACTATTCCCTCCTTGACCAGACGAACGGCGGCCTCAATATAGTCCTCGGTCTTCATCATCATATCGTTGCCGGCGTTGAGAGCGAGCTCGCTCGCCTCCTCGAAGCTCTCGGCAACGCACTGTTTTCTTATCAGATGACGAACGTTATCCCAGTCGGTAACGACAAATCCCTCAAATCCGAGCTCGTTCTTGAGAATATCGGTCATCAGCTTCTTGTTTGACGTACAGGGAACGCCGTCTATCGAGCCGTAAGCCGTCATAATGGTGGCGCAACCATCCTTGACGACCCTTTCAAAGGGTGGCAAAAACTCGGCGCGCAGCTTTCTGTATGTAATTTCGGTGTCATAGGAATCTCGGGCACCGGTAGCTTCACCGTAGCCTATGTAGTGCTTGGCACAAGCAAGGATCTTTCCGTCTGCCGAAAGGTCGTCGCCTTGATAACCGCGTACCATAGCGCTTCCAAGCTCACCGGCAAGATACTTGTCCTCGCCGAAGGTCTCGGGAACTCGACCCCAACGGATATCTCTGCCGAGACACAAAACGGGAGAGAAGGTCCAGTGTAATCCGTCTGCCGCGACCTCTTTTGCGGTTGCAACAGCCATCTGCTCAACCATCTCGGTGTTAAAGCTGCAAGCCATAGACAGCTGAGTGGGGAAAACGGTGGCGTTCTTTTTGAGGCAGTGACCGTGAATTGCATCGATACCGAAGATCAACGGTATTTTCTTGCCGTTTGAGGTTGCAAGGTCCTGCAAATGCTTGGCGTCGTCGCCAAGAACGTGCAAGAACGAGCCAACGCCGCTTTTTGCATACTCCTCCGCCTTTTCCTTGGTCATCTGGGTGTAGGCAAGCTGTGACGTCTGTGCAACCTTTTCCTCAATGGTCATTTCGGATATAAGCTTGGCAACTTCTTCCTTTACGTTTCTTTTCATGAGACATCTCCTTAGATTATTTCGATCATAAACGCGCCAAAGCACGGTGTTCTCCGGCGCTCGAGCCTTACAAGCCCTATTATAACACATAACGCCTTTCTTTTCAATACGGATAACGATAAAATACAAAAACGACTTGACTTTTTATACTTTTTTTGCTAAAATCAAGACGATGCGGTGTGCATCGCAAATCAATCATTTTAAGGAGTAGTCATGAACAATTTCATCGAAACAAAAAGCTCCGAACTCAAAGAAAACGTGCTTGCAGGTATAGTTGGTGCATTTTTGTTTTCTTTGGCGGGTGCTGTCGTCTATTTCTTGCTTAACCTTATCGGTTACGTAGCCTCTATAAGCGGACTTATCGGCGCCGTATGTGCCGTCAAGGGGTATGCGCTCTTTGCGAAAAAAGAAAGCAAAAAGGGCATTGTTATTTCGGCAATCGTTTCTCTTTTGGTAATGGTGCTTGCCTGGTATCTGTGCCTGGCGTACGATATTTATGATGCTTATAAAATATGGTTTGAAGCCGGAGAGATCGATTTTTCGCTTACGTTTTTTGAATCGGTACGTTCAGTTCCCGTCTTCCTCGAAGACCCCGAGATATCAGCAACGTATTTTGGAAATTTGGGGCTTGGATTGCTCTTCTGTCTGCTGGGTTGCGCAAGCTTCGTTATCAACAAGCTGAAAAACGCCAAGAAACAGACGGTTTACGCGGCGGCAGAACAGCCCGCCGATTCCACTCCCGATAATATCGAAACCGAATCGGCAGAAAATTCCGAGATCAAATAAACCGCTTACCATTCAAGCATCAAAGTTAATAAAAG
>JAZKZA010000007.1:0-1887 GCA_045612445.1 Eubacteriales bacterium
ACTGCGTAATGCCCAGCCGTAACGCGCGCCACGGTAATCTCTTTACCTGGAAGGGCAAGATCAATCTTCTCAACGAGCGCTTTGCAAAGGACGAAAGACCCATCGACCCCGATTGCCAGTGTCCCGCCTGCCGTCTTTACAGCCGTTCCTATATCCGCCACCTCTTCAAGGCAAAGGAAAGCCTCGGAATGCGCCTTGCCGTGCTTCATAACCTCTATTTCTATAACGAGCTTATGGAAAAGATCCGCGAAGCGCTCGACGAGGGCAGATACGAGGAATTCTATCAGCACTACGTCAAGATCCTCGGCGAGAGAGTTGAATAATTGTTACAATTAATGTCTTTTTTCGCACCGTGGATTGGTGTATAATATAAGTTGCGAAAGGAGGAGAAGAAATGCTTTCCGCAACTAAAAACTTTGTTTTGACGTTCGTTATCGCGATAATAATCTTCGGCTTGATAGCGTATATGCTCGTCGGACTCGTGCTTAATAATCTTCTCGGCGGCGATGAAGAGACTCAAGCGCCCGAGGAAACGACGGCTGAGCCGGACCAAAGACCCGACGGTCCTGTCGGAGTCGAGCTGACCGATAACGGCGAATCATTTAATATATTGCTGATAGGAACCGATTTCCGCCCCTCCGAATTCGTCGATTACGACCCCGAAATGCTCGAGAAGCTTTACGGGATCAAGGCTGACGAGGTCACGCCGACTTCGCCTCCTGCCGACGTCAAGCCGAAGCCCGGCTCGGTCGTTTCGGACAAGGAGTATTGGAGCGGCGACGGTATCGTAGCTGAGGACGGAAGCCTGATCTTCGGTGGCGGCTTCTATTCGGTCGAGTATAGGCTTATCGAGACTGACGCGCTTGTGCTTATCCGTGCAGATAAGGAGCGCGAGCAGTTCACCTTTACCGTATTTCCTACCGACACCTACGTCGAAATGAGCGGACAGTACGTTAAGCTCTCCGAGGTCTACGGCAGATACGGGCTCCAGACGCTTCTGAATAAGGTCTACGCTATGACGGGCGTTATGATCGACAATTATGCAGTCGTTTCGATGGAGAGCTTCCCGGCGCTTGTCGACGCGCTTGGAGGAATCAGCTTCAACGTCCCCTGCGATATGAATTACGTTGACCGCGCAGGCGGCATCGAGATCGATCTCAAGGCGGGTCTGCAAAGGCTCGACGGCGAGGGTGTGCTCGACGTACTGACCTTCCGCAATTACCAAAACGGCGGCTCACGCGAAAAGACCACCGCCGAGCTTCTCAAGAGGTTTATCACGACCTTTATCAGCATCACGAATTATAACCGCTCCCCCGCGGTGTTTGCCGAGCTTGAGGCTATAGTTGATAGCGATTTCACACTTGACGAGTTCAAGAAGAATATCGACGTCATATTCAAGTATGCGTATAACAACCGCGAGCTTCACGTTACTACTAAAATTATAACGATAGGCAACGAGGAGCTGACCGTCGTAGACGAGCCCGCTACCTGCGATACCTTCTCAAATTACAAGAGAATTTATAATTAAAAAAAGAGGATAGAAAAATGGACAACAACGCAAAAACCATGGACAAAATTGTCGCGCTGTGCAAAAACCGCGGCTTCATTTTCCCCGGCTCCGAGATCTACGGCGGCCTTGCAAACACCTGGGACTACGGACCTCTCGGCGTTGAGCTGAAGAACAACGTAAAGAAGGCTTGGTGGAAGAAGTTCGTTCAGGAGAATAAGTACAACGTCGGTCTCGACGCTGCAATCTTGATGAACCCCCAGACCTGGGTAGCATCGGGTCACCTTGCAGGCTTCTCCGATCCCCTTATGGACTGCCGCGAGTGCCACGAGAGATTCCGCGCTGACAAGCTCATCGAGGATTGGTGCGCAGAGAACTCC
>JAZKZA010000008.1:0-6218 GCA_045612445.1 Eubacteriales bacterium
CCTTGTCCTGCATCAGCTTTGCAAACTCGGTCTGTACCGGGGCGAGCATATCGGCGCACGCCTCTCCAACGGCAAGCTTGAACTCTCCGTAGCCCTTGCCCTCAAACTCGCGCTCGACCTCCTCAACGCTCTTGCCGGTGCAGCAGCGGTATATCGAGATCAGGTTGTTTATACCGTGCTTGCCCTCTCCCATACAAACGCAGGTGTCCGAATCGGTGACGGCGCGCTTGAATTTTCTCATAATAACGTCACGGCTGTCGAGAATACGAACTGTGGCGTTCTCGTTCTCGTCCGACTTGCTCATCTTCTTGGTCGGGTCGGCGAGCGACATTATCTTCATTCCTTCCTTTTTGATGACCGGCTCGGGCATCGTAAAGGTGTCGGGGTATATCTGGTTGAATCTCCAAGCAATATCTCTCGTCAGCTCAACGTGCTGCTTCTGGTCGATACCGACCGGAACTATATCGGTCTGATACAGCAGTATATCTGACGCCATAAGGACGGGATAGGTGAAAAGACCGGCGTTTATGTTGTCGGCGTGCTTTGCGCTCTTGTCCTTGAACTGGGTCATACGCGAAAGCTCACCGAACATCGTGAAGCAGTTCAGCATCCACGCCATCTCGGTGTGCGCGGGGACTTGAGACTGAACGTACAAGGTGTTCTTCTCGGGGTCGAGTCCGGCGGCGATGTAGAGAGCCATCATCTCGTAGGTGCGGCGACGAAGCTCGGCGGGGACCTGACGAACGGTTATGGCGTGCTGGTCGACGATACAGTAAAAGCACTTATAGTCGTCGGTATACTCCGAAAAATTCTTCAGCGCGCCGAGATAGTTTCCGATGGTGAGGTTTCCGGACGGCTGTATGCCCGAAAAGGTCACCTTCATATCGTTAAGCATTGTTGTTTTCTCCTTGGAAGTTAGTTGAGCATTTCACGCGCCGCCTCGCCCAAAAGACGGCAACCCTCGATTATCTGCTCATCGCTCGGGGTTGAATAGTTAAGTCTGAAGCTCTGCGAGGGCTTGGTGGTGTCGCAGTTGAAGGTCGAGCCGGGAACGACCGCGACCTTATGCGCGATGGCGCGACGGCAGAACTCCTGCATATCAACGCCCTCGGGCAGCGTGCACCATACGAAAAGTCCTCCCTCGGGTCGGGTGAACTTTATCTCGGACGGCAGATGCTTATCAAGTCCGTCCAGCATAAGTCCGCATTTGTGACGGTAGATGTCGCGTATCTTCTCGATGTGGGCGTCAAGGTCACATTCGGTCATATAGCGGTGACACAGCAGCTGGAAGAACATATTGGTATGCACGTCCTCGACCTGCTTGGCTATGACCAGCTTGGTCACGATCGCCTCGGGAGCAACGACGAACCCGACTCTCATACCCGCTGAAAGGATCTTCGAGAAGGTCGAGCAGTAGATGACAAGACCCTCGGTGTCAAGACTCTTTATGGTCGGGATATCCTCGCCGGCAAAGCGAAGCTCGCCGTAGGGATTATCCTCGATTATCGGAATATTATACTTCTTTGCGATCTCGTAGATGCGAACTCGCTTTTCGTACGAGGTGGTCAGTCCCGCCGGATTCTGGAAGGTGGGAATGAGGTAGATGAGCTTGGTCCTCGGGTTTGCTTTTATCGCCGCCTCAAGCTCGTCGGGGTCGATACCGTCGTCGTGAAGCTCAACGCCGACCGTGACCGCACCGTTGGAGCGGAAGGCGTTCAGCGCGCCGATAAAGGTCGGGTTCTCACAGATAACGACGTCTCCCTCGTTGCAAAACGCCTTGCAGGCAAGCTCGATGCCCTGCTGTCCGCCCGAGACGATGACCGTCGTATCGTTGAACGAGTCTCCGTTCTCAATCGAGCGTCCGATACCGAACACCTTCTTCTGTCTCTCGGCAACGGCGGCACGAAGCGGGGGATAACCCTCGGTCATACCGTACTGGAGTGCCTGAGTTGAGGTGTTTGCAAATATCTCTGCCGAAAGGCGGGAGAGCTCCTCGACAGGGAAGGACTCGGGAGCGGGGTTCCCGGCGGCAAACGATATTACCGACGGGTCGGTGAGCGATTTGAATATCTCGCGGATAGCCGAGGGCTTGAGTGCCGCGAGCTTATCTGAAAATTGGTAGTTCATTGGGTTTTCCGATCTCTCTTTACAGTTCTATTACCATACCGTCATATCCGACGGAAAGCTTTGTATTATAGTCGTTTTGCTTTGCCTCAACGGCGTCTATCTTGGAAAGCGGCCAGACGTGAGTGAACACAACGTCTTTTGCCTCGCAGCTCTGAAGATGCGTGTCTATATGCTCGATGCCGAGATGCGCCAGCTCGCAGAAGAGCAGCTCAACTCCGTGGCAGTCGGGAAAATCGTTTGCCCACATCTTGCTCGAAAGGTCGCCCGAGAATATCACCTTTTTACCCTCGCACTCAACGAGCAGCGAAAACGAGGGTCGCTTATAGGGACTGAGATGATGGTTCGGCAGAAGCGTGACCTTTATTTTTTCGTCCTCGTAGCCGACGCCCTCGCCGCCCCAAAGGCAGAACTGAACACGGGGGTCAAGCGGTCTTCCCTCCTGCGTTTCGATAAGCGAGGTGAATCCCTCTATCAGCTTTTGCTCGGTCAAAAAGATCTTGGTCGACATACCCTTATAATACCAGTTCGCAAGATCGGCAAACTCAAGCACACCGTCGACGTGATCGCCGTGACCGTGAGTTGTGAAAAGCGCACGGATCATATTGAAGTCGTCGGCTACGTAGCCCAACCGGCAAAGTGCTTCGAAAACGGGAGCGCCGGCGTCAACGATATACTTCGCGCCCTCGGTCTCGATAAGATAGCAGCTGCAAAAGCGATCGGCGGACGGAACGCCGTGGCTCGATCCGATAACGGTTATTTTCATTGTTTATATTTCCTTTACGCAGTTGTTTTTATAGCGACAGAAGCGAACGGTGATGCCGTTCGTTTCGATCGGCTCGCCGACCGTCTCACAGACCCACCCCGCTCTTTGATCGAGATCGGGAAAGAAGACCGTGGCGTCGCCGTCGGCGTCGACCTTGGTTACTATCGCCTCGTCGCAGGCGTCGCAGAGCAGTCGGTAAACCGTTCCGCCGCCGACCACGAAAACGTCGTCAGAGTTGTATTTTTTCAGCTCGCGTCCCAGCTCTTCGAGCGAGCGGCAGACGACGAGCCCCTCTCTTTCCTCAACGCCCGTCGAGGTTAACACGACGTTGATACGGTTCTTGAGCGGTGCTCCGTTCGGAAACGAGAGCAGAGTGTTTTTGCCCATGACGATGACCTTTCCGCTCGTGGTCTCGCGAAAATGCTTCATATCGGCAGGCAGGCTGAAGAGCAGGTCGTTATCCCGTCCGATACCCCAGTTTTTATCAACGGCAACTATACTTTTCATATCGCCACCGGTATCTTGTCGTCAAACTCGTGGTACTTGTAGTCCTCAAGGGCAAAATCGTCGCGGGTGAACTGATAAAAGTCCTTGACGTCGGGGTTCATTATCAGCTTGGGCGCCGGATAAGGCTCGCGCGAGATGATCTTCTCGACCAGCGGGATATGGCGGTCGTAGATATGCGCGTCGGCAATAACGTGAACGAACTCGCCCGCCTCAAGTCCCGAGACCTGTGCCATCATCTTGGTCAGCACGGCGTACTGAACGACGTTCCAGTTGTTTGCAGTAAGAAAATCGTTCGAGCGCTGGTTGAGAATGGTGTTCAGCGTGTTGCCCGAAACGTTGAAGGTCATGCTGTAGGCGCAGGGATAGAGCGCCATCTCGGAAAGATCGGAGTGGACGTATATGTTCGTCATGATGCGGCGCGAGGTGGGGTTGTGCTTGAGATCGTACAGAACTCGGTCAACCTGGTCGAACATACCCTCGCGGTACTTATGCTTAACGCCCAGCTGGTATCCGTACGCCTTACCGATAGTTCCCTGCTCGTCCGCCCAGGCGTCCCAGACGTGACCGCGCAGCTCGTCGATACGGTTCGACTTCTTCTGCCAGATCCAGAGCAGCTCGTCGATGCTCGACTTTATGTAGGAGCGGCGAATGGTCAGCGCCGGAAACTCTTTTCTCAGATCGTATCTGTTGACTATGCAAAATTTTTTAATGGTGTGTGCCGGTGCGCCGTCCTCCCAACGGGGACGAACCTCCAGCTCGGCATCGGAATAGCCGTTATCCAAAATGTCTCGGCAATTTGCAATAAATATCTCGTCGGCGCGGCTCATATATCATACCTCCGTAAATTTTTGCTATACACCGTTATTATATCACAATAGTTCGCCATTTTCAAGAGTATCCGCAAGTTTTTAGCACAACAAAACGGCTCTGTCGACCTCCTTTTTTCTTTTTGCATAAAATATCGGTCAATCTTGCAAAAAACGCCGATTTTTATTAGATTATTATTGTTTATTCGGGATAAATATTCAAAAAGCCCTTGACTATTTTGCAAAAATGGTTTATAATTTTTAGTAATTTCTTATCATCGGAGGTTCGATATGAACAGAATTTACAACTTTTCAGCAGGCCCGTCCATGCTGCCCTTATCCGTACTCGAAAAGGCTGCGAAAGATCTCGTCTGCTATGGTGAGTCGGGGATGTCGGTAATGGAGATGAGCCATCGTTCTCCCGATTACGACGCCATCATCAAAAAGGCGGAGGCTGACCTTCGCACCGTTATGAACATTCCGGACAACTACAAGGTCCTCTTCCTTCAGGGAGGCGCCTCGACCCAGTTCGCCGCAGTTCCGCTGAACCTGCTCCCCGAGGGCGGCAAGGCAGACTACATCGTTTCGGGTATGTTCTCCGGCAAGGCATTCAAGGAAGCCCAGAAGTACGGCGACGTCGCTGAGGTCGCATCCAGCAAGGCTGATAACTTCACCTACGTTCCCGCAACCACTCGCGACAGCTTCAGACCCGACGCCTCGTACGTACATATCTGCTTTAACAATACCATCTACGGCACAAAGTTTGCCGATATTCCGGACACCGGCGATATTCCGCTGGTCGCCGATATGTCGTCCTGCATCATCTCCGAGCCGATCGACGTTTCGAAGTTCGGCGTTATCTACGCCGGTGCACAGAAGAACATGGCTCCCGCAGGAATGACCCTCGTTATCGTTCGTGAGGACCTGCTCGGAAACGCCCGTCCCGAGTGCCCCACCATGCTCGACTGGAAGACCATGGCAGACAACGATTCGATGTACAACACTCCTCCCTGCTGGGCGATCTACGTCGCAGGACTTGTTTACGAGTGGATACTCGAGCTCGGCGGCCTTGAGAAGATGAAGGAGCTGAACGTCAAGAAGGCAGAGCTGCTTTACAACTATCTCGACAGCCAGAGCTACTACATCGCCCCCGTCAAAAAGGAGAACCGCTCGCTGATGAACGTCACCTTCGTCACCGGCGACGCCGATCTCGACAAGAAGTTCGCATCCGAGGCTGCAAAGGCAGGGCTGAAGAACCTCAAGGGTCACAGAGCCGTCGGCGGTATGCGCGCCTCGATCTACAACGCTATGCCCTACGAGGGAGTTGAGGCACTTGTTGCCTTCATGAAGGACTTCGCCGAAAAGAACCCCAAATAAATTTTAAGGATAATTGCTATGTATAACGTAAAACTGCTTAACAAGATCGCCGCGGTCGGCACCGATAATCTTGACTGCGCGCTGTACAATATCGGCGAGAACGTCGAAAATCCCGAGGCAATAATGGTCCGCTCGGCCGTTATGCACGAAATGGAGTTCGGTCCCGAGCTGCTCTGCATCGCTCGCGCTGGCGCCGGTGTCAACAACATTCCGGTCGACCGCTGCGCCAAGGCGGGTATCGTCGTTTTCAACACTCCCGGTGCTAACGCCAACGGAGTCAAGGAGCTGACCATCTGCGCCATCCTCCTCGCCGCCCGTAAGATCACCGCCGGTGTTGAGTGGGCAAAGACCCTTCAGGGCAACCCCGACGCCGCAAAGGCTGTTGAAAAGGGTAAGTCGGCGTTTGCCGGAACCGAGATCCGCGGCAAGTCGCTCGGAGTCATCGGTCTCGGTGCGATCGGAGGTATGGTCGCAAACACCGCCGTCGACCTCGGTATGAACGTCATGGGATATGACCCCTACCTCTCGGTCGAGGCTGCTTGGAACATCAAGAACAACGTTCAGAAGGCTGCAAGCTACGAGGACGTCTTCAAGAAGTCGGACTACATCACGCTCCACATTCCCGCAACCCCCCAGAC
>JAZKZA010000009.1:0-4290 GCA_045612445.1 Eubacteriales bacterium
ATGGCAGTCATACTTATGTCTGCCATAGCATTTAAGAATATCGAGGTCGCTCTCTACGCGATGATCGCAGTTTTCATCAGCAGCAAAACGCTCGACTTCGTTCTTTACGGATTTGACCGAGGTAAGCTTGTTTATATAATAAGCGAAAAGGGCGATGAGATCGCAAAGCGCCTTTTGATCGAGGTCGACATCGGAGCTACCTTTACCGATGGCATAGGAGCATACTCCGGGGCACACCGCCGTATCCTTATGTGCGCGATAAGAAACCATGCCTTCCCCAAGATGCAACAGATAGTTCGTGAGGTGGACAGCACCGCCTTTATAATAGTTTCTGACACCTCAAAGGTTATTGGTAAAGGTCACAAATCAATATACACCGAGGATCTTTGATCTAACATATGACCTATTACTTTTTAGAGCTTTCGGAAGCCGAGCCCCGCGTTCTGTTGCTCGGTTATCCGCTTTCCCTTTCCGAAACCGAGTACGGTATACTCTGCTCTCTCTGCCGCGAGCATCCGTCGCCTCTGTCTATTGACTCGCTGGCTACCGAGCACGGCTTGAGTGCAAACGGAGTTGCCGTTCACATCTGCACGTTGAACAAAAAAGCCGCCCGTATATCCGGGCGTCGGTTGATAGTCTTTGACGGCGGTTACCGTCTCAACAAATTTATGTAGTTCATTTCAATTTGTCAACGGCTTGACGGTACTCGTCGTAGCTGACCAGTATGCGAAGGGCAGAAAGTAACGCGTTTGCTGTCATTCCGGTGGGAAGACCGAAAGCAAGCGCAAGCCTATCTCTCTTTTCCGCACTGTTTTCTCCTCCCGAAAGACCGTCGACGTAAAAATCGGTCTTTGATAACCGGTTCTCCTCGGCGGCGCGGACCGCCCGGTCGTCGGTAAAAGGGCTCAAAAGCTTATACAAAAGCTCGCTTTCCATGCCCTCAACACCCAGAACGCCTTCCTTTGACGGCTCTGTCTTGCGGCGTTCCTTGCCTTCAATTCGGGGAACGTAAAGCTGTATCAAGCGGTCGGTCGGGATAGCCGAGCTGATGTGAGCTCTGATCAGCTTGCCCGCACCATCACTGTCAGACAACACTATTATCTTTGTTTTTTCCGAAAGCCGGCGTATCAACGCCAGCTTTTCTTTTTTATTGAAGATACCAAATCCGTCCGTCGTGATTATTTGTGCATCGGCAACGTCTAAAAGTCGCTGTCGGTCGTACTTTCCTTCAACGATTATGGGATACGGTATTTTGAGCTTTTCTGTCATTTTAACACCATCCAAACAATTACAGTCGTACCCAGCAGGATACGGTATATTCCAAACGGCACGAAGCTGTGCTTTTTTACGAACTCGGTCAAAAACTCGATCACGGCAATAGATACCAAAAATGCCGAGATACACCCGACCGCAAGGATAATCCCCTCCTCGACCGACATCGATATGCCCGACAGAATAAACTTCAAGGTCTTCAAAGCCCCCGCTCCAAGCATCGCGGGTATCGCAAGGAAGAAGGAAAACTCGGTGGCAACAGTTCGGCTTTCTCCCAACAGCATAGCACCGAGAACAGTTGATCCCGAGCGAGACGTTCCGGGTATGATAGCCAAAGTCTCGAAGCAACCGATCAAAAACGCCTTTTTTGCAGTTACCCCACCGCTTACGGTTGGCGTTTTTCTCAAGCGTTCGATCAAGATGAACGCCGCTCCGTAGACGATCAATGAGATCGCAATAATGATCGACGCGGCGTTGCCCTTCCCGTAAAGCAGCTCGGACAGCTTATCGTCAAAAAGGAATCCGAAGATCGCTACCGGTATGCTGGCCAAGGCTACCTTCCACCAAAGCGAAAGCGCCTGTCTTTGCTGATATTTATCGCGTAAAAAGGGGTTCAGTCGGTCAAAGAAGCGAACGACCACCGCAAGTATCGAGCCAAGCTGTATCACGACCGTGAAAAGCTCCAGAAATTCCTTTGACACGGAAAGAGGAAACAACTCGTTGAAAAGCAGCATATGACCGGTTGAGCTTATTGGAAGCCATTCGGTTATTCCTTGAATTATACCTATCAAAAGCGCTGTCAGAATCTGCACCGCGAGCAAAAGCGCCCCCCTTCACAATCTCAGATCGGGCGACAGGCATATGCTTTGATACCCTTTGAGATCAGCTCTGCGGCGGCGTCCTTTGCATCAGCCTCGGTTTCGTAAACACCGAAGATCGAGCTTCCGCTACCGCTCATCAGTACACCCATCGCACCCGTCGCTTTAATTGTATGCGCTATCTCGGCATCGTATCCGTCGGTCCTTTCAAATATATTGAAAAGGTCTTGGCAAACGCCCATAACGTCACCTCGTTCCGCCGAGTTGCAGAGGCTGTCAAGCATATCTGTATGCGGTGTATATTCGCAAAAATCATTGTAAAGTCTGTCAAGCTCGGCAAACTGCAAGGGGGTCGAGCACCCCTGCCTGCCTGCGGCAATCACGATACCGCAGTCAGGAAGCTTCGGTGCTTGGCAAAGCTGCTCACCGCGTCGGTATGCCAGCATACTTCCGCCCGAAACGCAAAATGGAACGTCAGAGCCCAAAGCACCGCCGATACGACGAAGCTCGTTGTCGTCAAGTCCTGCCGAGTAAAGCTCGTTCAGCCCTCGCAGCACGGCGGCGGCATCAGCGCTTCCTCCTCCAAGGCCGCCCTGCATGGGAATATTCTTTTTCAGCGTTATCTTGACTCCACCGTCAATTTTGGTATGCTCAAAAAACGCCTTTGCGGCGCGATAAGTTAGGTCCTTTTCGGGTAGCACTCCGGGGTTCCCTTCAACCGAGATCCCCTCTGCCCTCTCGAGCGTGACCTCATCGCAAAGACTGACCGTCTGCATATAGCTGACTATATCGTGATATCCATCCTCCCGAAGGCAGGAAATATCAAGGAAAAGATTTATTTTGGCGTAAGCGTTTTGTTTTACCATTCCGACCTCCGTTGATTTTATTACAGATATTTTACCATTATCCGACGCCAAATATATGAACTCCCTGTTAATTAAAGAAAGAGCTTTGGCATTTGTTTTCCTTTTATCGCCATTTCAAGTGCTTTGGGTATCAAAGAGAACTCTGCAGACAGCGAATGAGGCTTCTTTTCCGGATCGTCCTGCCGCATCGGAACGAAGTACGCCGACTTCTTTTCCAGCATTGCCGCTATGTTCTTAAAGTTTGCCGATAGCGCATCGTTGCTTGAAAGCGCGATCAAAAGCGGTCTGTCACATCGCAAATGTGCCTTCGCCGCCATGCAGACCGGCGTATCTGTAATGCCGGCGGCAAGCTTTGCAAGCGTATTTCCGGTGCAAGGGCTTATCACCAGTGCTTCCAGCACCGTCTTTGGGCCTAACGGCTCCGCCTCGACGATCGTGTGTATTATCTTGCGTCCACAGATCGACTCAACCGTTTTTCGAAGCTCGTCGGCATCAAAAAAGCGAGTGCTCGTTTCATACACTCTGTCACTCATTATCGGTAACACCTCGTATCCTGTCTTAACGAGTCCGCGTAGCTGCTCAAGAGACTGCTCTATCGTGCAAAACGAGCCGCAAAAAGCATACCCTATCATAATACAAACTCTCCTAAAATTATATTAAGCCCTCTTGCTTCAAAAGCTCAAGAATATGCTCCCCCAAAAGCCTTCCTGCGCTTACGGGGGCGTACTTTCCTGGGAGCGAAAGAGCCGTTACAACGCGACGCCCCAGCTCTCTTGCCGCCGTTGGGTCAACACCTCCGGGAGCTGAAGCGAGATCAACGATCAACGTTTGCGGCAAGATGACCTCAAGAACCGATCGGTCAAATATCCAGCTTGGAACGGTGTTGAATATAACGTCGATATTCGGTGACAGATCGGTCAGCGTCGACTCTCCGTTCTTTTTGATGCCAAGCTTCATCGTTCCAAACCCGTAAGCCGCCGCCCAAGCAAGATCAAGGCTTTTACGGGCTGCCACCGTCACCTGCGCACCGAGCGCACGAAGCATTGGCGCGAGAGTCTTTGCCAATCGTCCGTATCCCGTAACAAGGCACTTCGATCCAAACAAAGCAACGTCCAGCTCGTTCATTGCAAGCGACACCGCACCTTCTGATGCGAGGACCGAGTTTCTGATCTTTAATTCTTCACTGTCAAAATAGTCTATAAGTCGCGCTCCGGATTTTTCTGCCGATCGCTTAACTCCGGGTGAAAAACGTCCCCCGAAGATCGGACGTTTTTCCGCAAGGCGAAAAACGTCATCAAGCTCTATGATTTCACCCGACACGGGACAGCTTACCC
>JAZKZA010000010.1:0-4432 GCA_045612445.1 Eubacteriales bacterium
TGTTCACCTCTCTCGATACCGTCCGCGTTCTGCTTGACGTTCTCGAGGATATGACCATAACCATTTCAACTATAGATAGCTGATGAAGGATATTGTTTTTAAGATTTTAAGCAATAAGATAATCGCCGCGAACACCTATGAAATGGTGCTCGCAGGCGATATCTCGGATATCACGGCGGCGGGACAGTTCGTCAACATAAAGCTTGACGGATTTTACCTGCGCCGCCCGATATCGGTCTGTAATGCCGAGGACGGCAAGTTGACCCTTATATACAAGGCGGTCGGAAAGGGAACCGAATATATGGCGTCTCTTACCGAGGGCGCTGAGCTTACGGTGCTGACCGGTCTTGGTAACGGTTACGACCTTTCGCTGTCGGGAGATAAGCCTCTATTGATCGGCGGAGGTGCAGGTGTTCCTCCTATGTTCATGGCGGCAAAGCGCCTCATCGAGGCGGGCAAGTCGGTAACCGTTATTATGGGATTTGGCCGTGCTGACGAGGTCTTCTATAAGGAAGAGTTTGAAAGCATCGGTGCTGAAGTAAGGATCACGACGGTCGACGGAAGCTGCGGTGTTCGCGGCTTTGTCACCGACGCGATGCCCGAGGAGTATACCTACTTCTACACCTGCGGGCCTGAGCCGATGCTCAAGGCGGTGTACGATAAGAGTGCGACCGGAGGACAGTTCAGCTTCGAGGAGCGTATGGGCTGCGGATTCGGCGCGTGTATGGGCTGCACCTGTAAAACGAAATACGGAAACAAGCGAATCTGTCGCGACGGTCCTGTTCTGACGAAGGAGGAGATAATATGGTAAGCACTAAGGTATCTCTTTGCGGGATCGAGCTGACGAACCCGATCATTCCCGCTTCGGGAACGTTCGGCTTCGGCGCGGAGTTTGCGGAGCTTTACGACATCAACGTTCTTGGAAGCTTCTCGTTCAAGGGAACGACGGCAGAGCCGAGGTTTGGAAACCCCACTCCCCGTATCGCCGAAACGCCTTCGGGAATGCTTAACGCCGTTGGACTTCAGAATCCCGGTGTTGATCACGTTATTGCCGAAGAGCTTCCTATGATCAAGAAGATATTCAATAAGCCGGTCATGGCAAACGTCAGCGGATTTTCTATAAACGATTACGTTACGGCTTGCGAAAAGCTGGACGGACAGGATCAGATCGGTTGGCTTGAGGTCAATATCAGCTGTCCTAACGTTCACGGCGGCGGAATGAGCTTTGGAACGTCGGCAGAGGCGGCGGCAGAGGTAACGCGCGCTGTTAAGGCGGTCACCAAAAAGCCGGTCATAATGAAGCTGACACCCAATGTTACCGATATCGCCGAGATCGCAAAGGCTTGCGAGGCGGCGGGTGCTGACGGACTTTCACTGATAAACACTCTGACGGGCGTTCGTATCTCGCTCAGAAACAGAAGGCCGATACTTAAAAACGTGACAGGAGGACTTTCCGGACCTGCCGTGTTCCCGGTAGCGTTGCGTTGTGTCTGGCAGGTCTATAAGGCAGTCAACATACCGATAGTCGGTATGGGCGGTGTCTCGTCTGCCGAGGACGTTATCGAGATGATGATGGCGGGAGCAACGGCTGTCGAAATCGGTGCAGTCAATTTGATCGATCCTTACGCCGGTAAAAAGATAGTTGAAGATCTGCCTGCGGTCATGGAAAAATATAAAATTAATGATTTGAGTGAAATAATAGGAGTGGCACATGGGTAAAGATGTAATTATAGCCTGCGATTTTTCGTCGGCAGAGGCAGTATTTGCCTTCCTTGATAAGTTTGAAGGTAAGAAACCCTTCGTTAAGATCGGAATGGAGCTTTTCTATGCAGAGGGTCCGTCCATCGTTCGTAAGATAAAGGAGAGAGGACACAAGATATTCCTCGACCTCAAGCTTCACGATATTCCGAACACCGTTAAAAAATCCATGGCGGTCCTTTCCTCACTGGACGTTGATATGTGCAACCTCCACGCCGCCGGAACTTCGGCTATGATGACCGCAGCTCTTGAAGGATTGACCAGACCCGACGGCAGCCGTCCCTTGCTGATTGCGGTAACTCAGCTCACCTCGACCGACGAGGAGAGAATGAGAAACGAGCTGCTGATCAACGAGCCGATCGCAGAGGTCGTTATGAAGTATGCCGAAAATGCCCGTAATTCGGGACTTGACGGCGTCGTTTGCTCGCCGCTTGAGGCAGGTATCGTTCACGAGAGATGCGGTAAGGATTTCTTGACCGTCACCCCCGGCGTCCGTTTTGCTGACGGAGATGTCGGCGACCAGAAGAGAGTTATGACCCCTGCCGCCGCAAAGGAGATCGGTTCGGACTATATAGTTGTCGGCCGTCCCATCACCGCCGCCGCGGATCCCGTTGCGGCATACGAAAAATGTGTAAAGGAGTTTTGCTGAAATGAACACTAAAGAACTGATTGCAAAGGATCTGCTTTCCATAAAGGCAGTATTTTTCCGTCCCGATGAGCCCTTTACCTGGGCAAGCGGAATAAAGAGCCCGGTTTACTGTGACAACCGTCTCACCCTTTCGTCGCATAAGGTCCGTACCGACATTGAAAATGCAATAGCCGAGACCATAAAGACCGAGTATCCCGAGGCAGAGGCACTCATGGGTGCCGCTATGGGCGGTATTCCTCACGCCGCTATCGTTGCTCAGATGCTTGAGCTCCCTATGGGATTCGTTCGCGCCAGCGCAAAGGATCACGGTAGACAGAACCGCGTTGAGGGCGGTCTCGTTCCCGGACAGAAGGTCGTCGTTATCGAGGACCTTATCTCGACCGGCGGTAGCGTTCTCGAGGTCGTTGACGCGCTTCGCGAGGCAGGTGCCGAGGTTCTTGGAATCGTCAGCATCTTCACCTACGGTATGCAGAAGGGTATCGACCGTCTTGCCGCCGCAGGAGTTAAGAACACCAGTATGACCGACTTTGACACCGTTGCGCGTATCGCCGCAGAGGAAAACTATATCAAGCCCGAGGACGTCCAGAGACTCATCGCTTCCAGAGCCAATCCTTCTGACGAAAGCTGGAACGGAGCATGAGACATCTTATAGGCATTGACGATCTCACAATGGCTGAGATCGAGCAGCTGATTGAAACGGCTGAGGATATAATCGCGAACCCTGAAAAGTATTCCGAGCGTTGCCACGGCAAAAAGCTTGCAACTCTTTTCTACGAGCCCTCGACCCGTACCAGACTTTCGTTTGAGGCGGCAATGATGGAGCTTGGTGGAAACGTTTTGGGATTCTCGGACGCGCAGAGCAGCTCGGCCTCCAAGGGAGAGAGCGTTGCCGATACGACTCGCGTCATCTCTTGCTTTGCCGATATCATGGCAATGCGTCATTTTAAGGAAGGTGCGCCGATGGTGGCGTCCATGAACTCGTCGATACCGGTCATCAACGCCGGAGACGGAGGACACAACCACCCCACGCAGACCTTGACCGACCTTTTGACCATCAAGCGTGAAAAGGGAAGACTTGATAATCTCAAGGTAGGCTTTTGCGGAGACCTGAAGTTTGGACGTACCGTTCACTCGCTGATAACCGCCCTTTCGCATAGAACGGGCATAGAGTTCGTTCTCGTTTCTCCCGATGAGCTTAAGGTTCCGAGCTATATCAAGAAGGATATAATAGAGAAGGAAGGACTGCCGTACACTCAGACCGAGGATCTGGATTCGGTGCTTCCCGAGCTTGATATCCTTTATATGACTCGCGTTCAGCGCGAAAGATTCTTTAACGAGCAGGACTATATCCGTCTCAAGGACAGTTATATTCTGACGCCCGAAAGACTGACCCGCGCAAAATCCGATCTTTGTATAATGCATCCGCTGCCTCGTGTAAACGAGATAACCGTTGGAGTCGACAAAGACCCTCGCGCAGCGTATTTCAAGCAGGTGCTTAACGGAAAGTATATCCGTATGTCGCTCATACTCTTCTTGTTGGAGGCGGCAAAATGAACGTAGATTCGATAAAGAACGGAGTTGTCATCGACCACATCACGGCGGGTGACGGAATGAAGATCTATTATTTTCTGGGGCTTGATAAGCTCGATTGCCCCGTAGCTCTTATAAAGAATGCTCTCAGCCGAAACATGGGACGTAAGGATATAATCAAGGTGGATAGCGAACAGCTTCCCGATCTTTGCGCGCTCGGATATATAGCCCCCGACGTTACGGTCAATCTCATCAAGGACGGTGAGATCATAGAGAAATATCATCCCGAGCTTCCGGAGCAGATTGCCGATATCGTCAAGTGCCAGAATCCGAGATGCATAACCAGCACAGAGCAGGAGCTGCCCCATATATTCAGCTTGACGGATAGAGAAAACAGAGTTTACCGTTGCATATATTGCGAAAGCAAGGCAAAGTGATAAAAAACAACACGCTTAAAAAAGCGTGTTGTTTTTTTGCGCTAATAACTTTATTTTT
>JAZKZA010000011.1:0-2021 GCA_045612445.1 Eubacteriales bacterium
TGCGATGTCAACGCCGGCGCGGTCAAACGCCTCCAACCACTTGGAGTAGTCGAAGAACTCGGTCCAGGCGTCGAATTTCATACCGAGCGCGAAGCACTCCTCAAGAACGCGAGACATACGTCGGTCGCCTCGTGCGAGCGCCGCCTCGATACGCGAGACGGTGGCATCGTGTCGGTTATATTTTATCTTTCTGTTCGTTATCTTGGAGAGCAGGAAGGACTGCTTTCGTTCAAGCTCCTCAAGGCTTGCCTGCGCCTCCCACTGGAAGGGAGTAAACGGCTTTGGGATAAAGCACGCCGCGCTGATCGTGACCTGCGGCGCTTTTTTGGCACGTCCCGGCGTTGCATAGAATCGGTCTATGACCTTTTCGGCAAGCTCGGCGATGCCGGCGATGTCCTCGTCGGTCTCGGTCGGGAGTCCCTGCATAAAGTAGAGCTTGACCACCGACTTGCCTCCCTCAAACGCCGTACCGACCGAACGGAGCAGATCCTCTTCGGTGACGTTCTTATTTATAACGTCGCGAAGCCTCTGTGTTCCCGCCTCGGGAGCGAAGGTCAAGGACGCCGAGCGCACGCTCTCAACTCTTTCCATCAGCTCTCTTGAAAAGCTGTCTATACGGAGAGACGGCAGAGACAGACTGACCTGACTCTTCGGAGTCCAGTCGAGCAGCAGGTCGCAAAGCTCGGGAAGCCTCGAATAGTCGCTGATCGAGAGCGACGAGAGCGAGATCTCGTCGTATCCCGTCGACTCGAACAGGCACTTTGCCTGACGGCACAGTACCTCGGGCGTCTTCTCTCGAACGGGACGGTACACCATTCCCGCCTGGCAGAAGCGACAGCCGCGTATACAACCGCGGTACACCTCCAGCATTATACGGTCGTGCACCGTTTCTATGTAGGGCATTACCGTCTTCTCGGGGAAGAAGGCGGCGTCCATATCGGTAATGATACGCTTTCTGACCCTCGAAGGAACGCCCTCGTGCTTGGGGGTATACGACTTGACCGTTCCGTCGTCGTTATATTCAACGTCGTAAAGCGAGGGGACGTACGTTCCGGGGATAGTTCTCGCCGCCTCAAGCAAAAACGCCTGACGGGTGTAGCTTCCGTCCTGCTTCATTTTTATGAGCAGTCGGGTCAGCTCAACGAGATGCTCTTCTCCCTCTCCGATCGAAAAACAATCGAAGAAATCGGCGATCGGCTCGGGATTGTAAGCACACGGACCTCCGCCGATGACGATCGGCTCGTCCTCCCCGCGAGACTCGGCGCGAAGCGATATTCCGGAGAGATCGAGCATATTGAGCACGTTAGTGTAGCACATCTCGTACTGCAACGTGAACGCCACGATGTCAAACTCGGAAACGGGGTCACCGCTCTCGTGAGCGGTCAATGGCAGTCGGTTTTCGCGAAGCTTCTCCTCCATATCGCCCCACGGAGCGTAAACACGCTCACAGCGTATGTCCTCTTCGCGATTGAGCGCACCGTAAAGTATACGGACGCCGAGGTTTGACATACCTATCTCGTAGGTATCGGGAAAGCAAAAGGCAAAGCTCGCCTTGACGTTCTTTTTATCCTTTATCGTCTGACCGTACTCACCGCCCGAATATCGCCCGGGCTTCTGTACGCTCTTCAAAATTGACGTATATCTTTCGTTCATCTGTTCTTCCTATCTTTTGACGTTTAGACTATATATGACCGCCGCCGGCAGGATCGACAGCAGCTGCATAACGGTGGCGCAAGGGGACAAAAGGTATCCCGGAACGCCAAGGAAAACGGCAGCCGAAGCCGAGGCAACTCCAACGATTATCTGTACCACCGCCGCGACGAGCATGGCTCGCTCACCCCGCCTCAAGCGGCGGGAAACGATCAGCGCGTCGGCAAGACCGAATCTTCCCGATCTGGAGATAACAGAGGTCGCCGCTGCCCCTGAAGCCGAGGCGGCTCTGGCGGGCTCACGGCGGATACCGACGTCGGCACTCTCGCCGAACAGCGAAACGAGCAAGGCTCGGTCAATGTTCGGATCAA
>JAZKZA010000012.1:0-2423 GCA_045612445.1 Eubacteriales bacterium
TAGAAAGAAAGTGGGGTGGATAATCGGATTCGAACCGACGGCCTCCAGAGCCACAATCTGGCGCTCTAACCAACTGAGCTATATCCACCACATTCGGGAATGCGCCGCATTCCCTTGGCACGCCAAAAGGGATTCGAACCCCTGACCTACTGCTTAGAAGGCAGTTGCTCTATCCTGCTGAGCTAATGGCACATACGATAGATGCCGGCACGGGTTAACTTTCTTTATCCGGCTGGCAATATATAAACAAGCCGCATCGCGGCCTGTTGTTTTTGTGTGGAGCGGGTGATGGGAATCGAACCCACACGACCAGCTTGGAAGGCTGGGATTCTACCATTGAACTACACCCGCAAATAGTGCGTTCTCTAAAACTGCCCTAATATAATAGCACAAGACTTTTGCCTTGTCAATACCTTATGAAAAATTTTTTTCGAAAGTTTTGGCAAAAATTCGGTCAAAAGAGGGGTTTGTTCTTGAAAAAAGGCAAAGAATGTGCTACAATGAGAAAAAAATAAGCTATGGAGAACAGAATGTTCAAAAGATTCAAGCCGGATTTCACCTTTGACACCTACCGTGAAATAACCGTGGAATTCCTCGCCGAGCAGGGCATACGAGCCCTGCTTATAGACATAGATAACACTCTCGCCCCCTACGAGCAGCCCGAGCCGGACGACGCGCTGACCGAGTGGTTTGCCGAGCTGGATAGGGCGGGTGTCAAGGCGGCGCTCATCTCAAACAACAATGCCGAGCGGGTCGAGCTTTTCAATAAAGGTCTGGGGCTGCCCGCCTACGCGAACAGCCGTAAGCCGTCGAGAAAGACGTTGCGACTTGCCATTTCAAGGCTCGGTGTGAAGGAGAGCGAGTGCGCCGTGCTGGGCGACCAGCTCTTCACCGACGCCTACGCCGGCAGAAGGCTGGGGCTTCGCGTTTTGATCGTTCCGCCGATCAGGGACAAAAAAACGTTGTTTTTCCGTGCAAAACGCGCGCTGGAAAGACCGATTATGAAAAGCTTCGAGCGCGATCGGGCAAAAAAAAGGTAAAAAATCCGCCGTGCTCTTGACATTGGCGGCAAGATGATGTATAATTGGTGCGTATAACGATCACTTGGAGGAAATTATGCAGGATATAGCATCGCAGCGCAGAGATAACGTCTCGCTTTTTCAGAAGATATTTTTGTACGTAAAGTTGGGTGCAATGCTCGTCTTTTCGGTACTTGGAAGCATTTATTTCGTGTGGAATCAGTTTTACAGTCAGGTAAACCTTGTCAGAAACCCGAACCCGACCGTTGAGCAGTGCATCAAGTACTGCAACGATAACCTGATCCTCACCATTTCGTCGGTCATCTGCAGCTTCGTTGCCTGCGGATTCATCGTATTTCTGGCTCTGACCGGAATCGAGAAGCTGGTAGTAAAGTACATGATGAGAAACGCCAACACCGGCGGCTAAACCGAACAGAAAAAAGGGACGACGCACGAGCGTCGACCCCTTTTTACTTACTTACTTACTTACTTTTTTTCGGTCGCCTAGAAGGCGGCGAAAAAGGGGGCGCAGGAAGGCAGGGGAGCGAAAGACCACGATCTTCATAAAAACCTCGCTAAAAAATCAATGCTTGATGAGCAAAAACCCGGCCGTCAAAAGGACCGCCGACTCAATGAAGGCGATAATAAAGCCGGGCAGGATATAGGCGGCAAGAATACCTGCACCGAAGCTGACGGCGGCAGTGCCGATCAGAACTTTCATGTCACGGGCACACATAAAGAACAAACTCCTTTGATATAACTCTGTTAAGATTATATGACCGATGTGTCGGGGGTGTGAGTAAAAAGAATTTGCGAAAGGTACTTGACAAAAGGAAAGTTTGTGATATAATTTTATAGTACGAAAAAGGGACACCACGGGGGTGTAGCTCAGCTGGGAGAGCGCTGCGTTCGCAACGCAGAGGTCATGGGTTCGAACCCCACCATCTCCACCAAAAAAAGCACTTGCAAAAGCAAGTGCTTTTTTCTATAATCATATTTCCGCCAGGAAGTTCTCCAGATCGGCGAAATCGCCGTGGGGGTAGACCGAAACGTCGGCGCCCTTGCGGTTGATAAGACAGTCGGTCAGCAGGAAGACCGAGATACCGAGCGTTGCCGCCACCATATCCTCGTCAACGTCGTTTCCGACCATCAGGCACTCGTCGGGCGAAAGGCCCGTCTCGCGCAGAACGTCGCGGAAGTAGTCGGGGTTGGGCTTGGCGTGACAGGAATTCTCAAACGAAGAGATATACTCAAAATCGTCGGGGGAAAGACCCGCCCAACGAATACGGTTCTCGGTCGCAACGCGGGGGAAGATAGGATTCGTCGCAAGTATGACGCGTATCCCTCTCTCGCGGAGCGTGCGGACGAGACCGGCGGCACGGCTCTCGTAGCCGCAGGAGTAGG
>JAZKZA010000013.1:0-13227 GCA_045612445.1 Eubacteriales bacterium
AAATACAACTACCGATAGCACTACCGAAGGCGAAGCAGAAAACACAACTACCGATAGCACTACCGAAGAAATTATTCCAAGAGTCGATAAAATCGACGTTAAGCTTGACGGTAACTATGCAAATATCAGAGTTAATTATAATATCAATTCTTCTCTGCTGGATGAGGTGAAGAGCTTTGCAAGTAGCTATGCAAAAATCGTCGATGTCCAGTCGCTCGCTCCGAAAAAGAATGGCTCATATGATGCCGATATGGCAGAAATACTTGTGGGAAACGTGGGATTTCCTGAGAGTGATGAGGTTTATAAGACCCTTAAGTATAACGAAGTAAAGGTACGCGTTGTCGGTAATAAACTTGTTGTCGCGGGCTGCGATCCCAAGACGATGGCCAATGCCTTTACGAAAATCTTGCAAATGCTTGAGGAAAAGCAAGATCCCAATGGAAATATTTGTTTGGATGGGGATTTTGTAATAGATATGTCTTTTGGAGCTCCGCTTTCCGTGCTTCCGGTGCTCAAAGGACTTTATCCAACAACGTATGTTGATACGGGTGATGACTGTCACATGCTTAATTTTGGACGTGTAGAAAAGGATGTGTTTGCCACTTATTGCAATAATATAGCTGCTGAGGGCTTTACGCTTTATGCCGAAAAAGACATTGAAGGCAATATCTATAAAACATACACAAATGATAAATACGTTGTTACGGCTATTTATACTCCCCGCAACGGATTTGCAAAGGTGCTTTCACAGCCGCTCAGCGCGACCGCTCTTCCCACAAAGGAAGAGGATAATAAATATACCCCCGTTGCTAATTGCGACACGACCATAACACAGGTTGGATTGCTCAATGACAATCTCGCCAGAACGTATAACGGAATGTGTTATATAATAAGACTTGCTGACGGAAGCTTTATTGTCGTTGACGGAGGCTTTTCGTTAGAGGGGTATAAAGACCGCATCTACAATATTTTGAAGAAGCAGGCGCCAAATCCCAATGAAATCGTGATAGCCGCATGGATTATCACTCACGCGCATGATGACCACGTTAATGTTTTTGAGGGCTTCTTTGAATCCTACGCCGACAAATTAACGGTCGAGAGATTTATATGCAACTTGCCGTCTTCCGATCAGCTTGTTAATAATTGGTCGAACGAAAAGCAAGGGAATATCCGTTATACGGAAAATTTCAGGAACTTTTTAAACACTTCTGTTGCAAACGTTCCAAAAATTAAGGCTCATCCCGGACAGGAATTCTATATACGAAATGCAAAGATAAATATACTGTTTACGCTTGATGTGTATGATAAGACATTCGATGATTACAATAACTGTAGCGTGGTGTTTAAGTTTGAAGCTGAGGGTAAGTCGATGATGTTCCTTGGAGATCACGATGATGGTGGAGCTTTACTCTCGAAAACGTATGGAAAAAGCACGCTGAAGAGTGACATCGTACAGGTAGCTCACCACGGTTTGCCTGAAAACAGTAGTAATGCTATTTGCAGAGTAATAGATCCTGATTATGCATTCTGGCCTGCCGGAGCTAAGGTTGTTAAGGGAAATGTAGATCTTTTCGCTGTTCAAGCAAACAAATATATAGTTGCTCTGGGTGAAGATAAGATATTTTTGGCAGAGGACAACGTATACGTGTTTACTCTTAAGGATTGTTCATGTAAAAAATACGAAACCGTAGCGGCGTACCTTAATAACTAACAAATAGCTGTTCTTATGTGAGGCTTACCGTTTTGGATAAATCACAGAAAGACGAAACGCTTGTGTTGAATCAGTAAGTAAAAGTATACACGCGAGGACACCGATAAATAAGTGCTCAATTCATAGCACCTGTTTATCGGTGTCTTTTTTATCAGAATTTTCCAACTGTTGTGTACATATATTTGAATGTACATAGAAAAAAGGGGGAGTAGCTATTAAGATTATTGTATATTATCCGAAAACGCAGGAAAAGCAGACAATGTTTGACGAGTGTATGGCAAAATTTCACGCCGAATATGTTGCACAATACATTGAGAAGCTGAATTGCTCCCTGAATCAAAAGCTGAAGCTAATTGACGCGGTTGCTCAAACAATTCTTAAAAACTCTGAAAAAAATGCTTGAAGTGAAAATCGAGGCAGTTTATTTTGCTGCCTCGATTTTTAAATTTGAGGTCTAGTAATTGTATGAATTATTTCAAACTTGGTTCGTTTTTTTAACAATTGAGGTGAATACCGATTATTTGTGTCATACGCTCCCAAAAAGTCCGTTATGTTAGTATAGCATTTTGAATACATTTTGAGGCGTACGTTGCAAAACGCACGCCGTTTTTGCAGTTGAACGAGTCTACGGCCTTGACGAGCCCGATCGACCCGATAGAGACCAGATCCTCCTGGTTCTTTCCTGTGGAGTAGTATTTGCGAACTATGTGCGAAACCAATCGCAGATTATGAAGTATCAGCTCCTGCCGTGCCTCCTCACTACCGTTTTTCATTTCAGCAAAGCATTGCATCTCGCGCTCGTGCGAGAGCGGGGCGGGGAAGTTCTGCGGTGTTCCAATGCCGAGAATAAAGTGTGCCAGCTCTGAAAAAAGGCTGAAAATATAGGATATCATATTATCCTCCCTCGTTTTTTACTCCATATATATGAGCACATAGGCTCGGACTATTCTGCCTTTCTTTTTATATGAGCCAAGGCGTCTGTCAACCCCTCGATATCCTGCTCGCTGTTGTAAAGACCAAAGCTGACTCGGACCGCCCCTCCGAGCGGAGTTCTTAAGGTCTTGTGACCGAGAGCCGAGCAGTGGTATCCGCCTCGAACACACACTCCTGCCCGCCCAAGCTCTGATGCAACACGGTCTGACGGTAAACCCTTAATATTAAAAAGCAGCACCGCGCCGGCACAGTCGGGCTCGTAGATCTCAACTCCCCCAAGTCGCATCAAGGCTTCGTATCCCATCTGCCACAGTGCCACCTCGTGCTTACGTATGCGTTCAACACCCGTACTTGCGACCTCGCGGACTCCTTGGAGAAGACCTATTATCGACGGCGTCGGAAGTGTTCCCGTTTCGTATCTTTCGGGAGAAAGCTCCGGCATACCGGCTTCAAGTGAATTGATACCGTTTCCGCCCTCGGTAAGAGTTGACAAGAACATCCCTTCGCCAAGGCAAAGGGCGCCGCAGCCCTGTATTCCGCAAAGTCCTTTATGGCCCGGCAGACAGAGCGCGTCTATTTTCATATCCTTCATATTTATAGGCAGATGACCCGCCGATTGCGCCGCGTCAAGAGCAAACACTATTCCTCTCTTGCGACAAAGCTCTCCGATCTCGGCTATTGGCAGTACTGCCGAGCTGATATTGGGTGCGTGCGTGCAGATAACGAGCCTTGTGTTCCTTCGCATCAGCCTTTTTACGTTATCAACGATCCGCTCCTCGGGGTGAGTTGGGAACACATCAAAGCGCACTCCGTTTTCCTTTGCCATTCGGTATATGGGTCGAAACACCGAGTTGTGCTCCATATCCGAAAGTATAACGTGGTCGCCCGGACGCAAAAGTCCTTTTATAACGAGGTTTATAGAATGAGTTGCGTTCTGAGTAAACACGACCCGCTCGGGACTTCCCAATGAAAAAAATTCAGACAGTTCCTCGCGGCACTCGTATATTTTTTCAGCCGAGGCAAGAGCTAACTCGTGAGAGCCTCGCCCCGGATTTCCGCAATAATTCTTGATGCAATCGGTAACCGCATCAACGACCGATTCGGGCTTGGGAAAGCCGGTTGCGGCGTTGTCAAGATATATCACAACAGCTCACCGCCCCCGGAAACGTACTGTTTAACGCTGACTCCGCCCGATCGCAAAGCACGCTTTACCGAGTCCGTCATACCGCACGCGAAGCTTACTCCGTATCCGCATCCGTGCTTTGTTTTAGATGAGTCAAGCTTAACTATATCTGAATTCAACCCCGCCGCTGACAGAACACGCTGTGCCTTCATTGCATAGGTCAGCGATGGCAGGGCGGCGGTGCAGTATGTATCGTTTGTCATAGTATATTTTCCTTTCGTGTATTCCACTGTCATTATATGTCGAGCAGGGACGAGATGACAAACGAAAGAGCAAAGCTGAGAAGTGCGCGGATTGAAACGACAGTGTAAAACTTCTTGTAAGACGTCTCCTTGGGGCACGCCGATATTATCTGAAAATGCACCCCCACGCCCGACCACGCAAGGATCAAGGCACAGAGCGCAAAGGAATCGGGGCTATTTGATGCGGCATAACATCCTCCCGAAAATTCAAGCGCGCCCTTTAGCAGCACCGATACGGTTTCAGGCAGGACAAGCACCGTTTCGAATAGCTTTGAAACGGTTGAAAAGAAAGCGGTGTAGGCACATACTCCGAGCAGCGCCGTTGCCGACGAGCTTACCGCGTCAACCGTGACCTCCGATAGCTTTTTTTGAGACGACTTAAGACGTAACGCAGGGGTCAGGTTGTGCTTTAGTGACAAAGAGCGGCAAGCCACAAGCCCGGTCAAAAGAGATACTGCGAGAATCAAGAAATACAACATTATCCCTTTTCTCTGATCGCCCAGCATATTTACGCCAACCGCGTTTATAACGAAGGCAGGGCTTGGCAAGCTAACGAATCCTATCAGTATCTCAAGCTCGTCGAGCGAGATCTCACCCGAGCGGTACAGGCGCTCGCAGACCACCGCGCCGACAGGAAAACCACAAAGCACACCAAGAAATATAGGGGTTGCCGCCGCGTCTGAAAGCCCAAAGATCTTTTGAGTGAATCGCCCGAAAGCGCGGGCAAAAATCTCACCGCCGCCGCAACCGACGAGCACTCTTGACAGCACCATAAAGGGAAATATCGACGGGACGACGCTTTTCAAGCAAAGCTCAAGCGCCGACAAAACGGCGTTTGACGTTTGCTTTGATAAAAAAACGAAGCTCAACATCACACCGCAAAGCAGTAGCGGAAGCATATGCCGCAGACCCGATAAGTGTCGCTTTTGAGGTATCGTGCCACCGTTTTTTGTCATTTCCGTCACCCCCTTTTCATAAATATATTAAAGCACAGCCTTAATTATTTTAGTTTGGAGAGTCAACGTGAAAGCAAAGAAAATATCCATACTGCAAACGGGCGGCGCCGACCTCGATCTCGGTGCTGATTTTTATATTGAAATGAGAGGTAAAAACAACCTTGCAGTTTATTCTTGCCTGGGCATCGTAGAATATTCGCCCACCCGTATCGTACTCCGTCTTTTTTCAACAAGGCTTTGTATAACAGGAAGCGGTCTTATTTGCGACAGTTATACGAACGGAGCGGTTTTAGTCAGCGGACTCATCACGTCCATAGAGTTCACAGAGGAGAAATGATATGAAGCTGTACTACCGAATTTTCGGATATTGCACAGTCTCGACAGAGCTGTCGTGCGCTGCAGATCTTCTTAACGTTTGTATGAAGTATCGCTACGTATATCGCAACATGAGAACGAACGGTGATCGTGTCAGCTTAGTCTGCACGCTTCACACGGCAAGCCGTTTGAAGGTCAGAGCCGAGCAGATCGGTATCAACGTTGAGATTTCAAAGTCGAGAGGGCTTCCGTCCTTAGTTTGGAAATATCACAACCGAGCAGGGCTTTGGATCGGTCTTGTTGCGGCGGCCGCTATGGTATGGTTGTCGGGGCGCTTTATTTGGGACATACGCGTCACCGGAAACGAGACGCTGACCTCACGCGAGGTGGAAGAGGTGCTTTCCTCCTGCGGCTTCTCTCGTGGAAGCGCCATTGACGAGTTCAACGCCGACCTGACCGAAGCGCGCGCCCAGCTCGCCTGCGACAGGCTGGCTTGGATATCGGTCAACGTAAAAGGGACTGTTGCCTACGTAGAAGTTCGTGAAAAGCTACCGATAGACGAAACACCCACGCCAAGCTCTCCCGCAAACATAGTTGCCGCTCAAAGCGGTAAGGTCATCGAGATCATCGCTTATAACGGTCTTGCTATGGTAAAAGCCGGCGACGAGGTTAAATCGGGAGATCTGTTGATCAGCGGAGTCTACGGTGAGCATACGCCCGGCATTCGTGTAACTCGGGCGTCAGGCTATGTAAAAGCAAGGACTGTTCGCACCTTTTCTGTCGAAATTCCATACGAACGCCTTGAAAAAGTCTATACCGGAAACAAAAACCAAGAAAAATATCTTAATTTTTTTCAAAAATCACTAAAAGTTTTCGTAAACAGTAGAAATTTAGGGGTAACTTGTGATAAAATATATAGGGAAGAGGAGTTCTCCTTTTTCGGCGCTCGATTGCCAGTCTCTATCACCACGGTAACCGAGCTTGAATACCAAGAGGTGTCCTCAATATACACCGAGCAACAAGTCTGTGCTTTGGCAGAGGAACGCTTGGCGGTGTTGCTCTCAACAGAGCTTGAGGGAGCTGAAATAATTTCAAAAAGCATAACAGGTCTGGCAGGGGAAGATTCTTATGTGTTATCTTGCGAGGTCATTTGCATTGAGGATATTTCACTGACACAGGAATTTGAAGTACAATATACAAATTGACGTGAGGGAAAATGGCAGAGAAGATTATAAAGACCGAAACCGCAGAGGAAACGGCAAAGCTTTTCGGAAGCTTCGACTTTAATGCAAGAATGATAGAAAAGACTTGGGGAGTCAGCATCAAGAACCGTTCTGACGGAGATGCTGACGGCATAACCGTAAGCGGAAATGACCCCGAGGCGGTTGAACGCGCCCATAAGGCTCTTGAATGTCTTCAGCAGCTTGCCCTTTACAGCGAGGAGATCCCCGAGCAAACTCTGCGCTACGTCATAGATATGGTAACCGACGGACGTGAAAACGAGCTGCTTAACATATCGGACGACTGTATTTGTATAACCACCAAGGGTCGTCCCATCAAGGCAAGAACGGTCGGTCAGAAATATTATGTAGACGCGATCCGTAAAAACACCATAATTTTCGGCATTGGTCCTGCCGGAACGGGAAAGACCTATCTTGCCGTCGCTATGGCGGTCAAGGCGCTTCGTGATAAGCAGGTAAGTCGTATCATTCTGACAAGACCCGCCATCGAAGCGGGCGAAAAGCTCGGATTTCTTCCGGGAGATCTTCAGAGTAAGATAGACCCCTATCTGCGCCCTCTCTATGACGCGTTGTTTGAGCTTATGGGGGCAGAAACTTATCAGAAATATATGGAAAAGCAGATCATAGAGATCGCCCCTCTCGCATATATGCGCGGCCGAACTCTTGACGACTCCTTTATAATATTTGACGAGGCTCAAAACGCAACACCCGAGCAGATGAAAATGTTTTTGACCCGTCTTGGAAACAACTCCAAAGCCATTATAACCGGCGACCTGACCCAGACCGACCTTCCGTCCGGTCAAAAGAGCGGTCTTTCGGCGGCGATCCGTATCATAAGCGGCATCGAAGGAATAACGGTTCATTACTTCACAGACAAGGACGTCGTTCGTCACCATCTCGTCCAAAAGATAATTCTGGCATATGACAAATATGAAAAGGAAAACCGCGCACGCATCGAGAAGGAGCGTGCTGAATCGCAGAAGAAATTCAAGTATCAAAAGAACGGAGAACGCAGATGAAGCTGATGATATATTTTTCCGACGAGCAATCTTCGTTCAAACTCACGAACGGATTTTTGTTACTGCTTCGCCACGCGATCGAAAGCACGTTGGTCTCCGAAAGGGTAGGCGGACAGTGCGAGATCTCGTTGACCTTTACCGATAATCAAGGTATACACGAGCTGAACCGTCGTTTTCGTAACATCGACCGTCCTACCGACGTACTGTCGTTTCCTCAGCTTGACCGAGTTGACTTTACCGACGGCTCGTTCAAGATGCTTGGCGATATCGTGATCTCGCTTGAGCGCGCCGCAGAGCAGGCGAAGGATATCGGTCACAGCACCGAGCACGAGGCTGCATTCCTCTGCGTTCATTCAACCCTGCATCTCTTGGGATACGATCACGAAACAGGTGAGGAGGACGAAAAAGAAATGTTCTCTCGCCAGCGCAAAATAATCGATTCCATGTCGGACGAGCTTTCAAAATTTGATAACGAATAAGAGGTTACATATGAAAAAAACAGGATTTATAGCAATAGTCGGACGTCCCAACGTCGGTAAATCGACCCTTCTCAACACCATACTCGGTGAAAAGGTGGCGATAGTCTCCGCCAAGCCGCAGACCACCCGAAACCGTATAACGGGTATACACACCGAGGGTGAAAGTCAGTTCGTTTTTCTCGACACCCCCGGAATCTTTAAGCCGAGAAATAAGCTCGGAGACTATATGGTCAGCAGCGCCGAGGACACCATGAAGGACGCCGATGCCGTTATTCTCGTGGTAGAGGCAGGGCGCGAGGTCGGGTCGGTTGAAAAGGACGTTATCGAATACCTCAAAAAGAGTGGCGTTCCTTCTATAATAGCAATAAATAAGACCGATCTTTGCGATGCAGAGAAGATCGGTCAAACCATAACCGAATACTCGGCGCTTCACAGCTTCAACGCCTTCGTTCCGATCTGTGCCAAGAACGGAAAGATGGTCTCCTCTTTGCTTTCCGAATGTGAAAAATTCCTCGAGGAGTCCGAGTGGTTCTTCCCGGACGATATGATAACCGATCAGCCCGAGCGACAGATCGCCGCCGAGATCATTCGTGAGAAGCTTCTCCGCGCGCTCGACAAGGAAGTTCCTCACGGTATTGCCGTCGTCATCGAGGAGTTCCGCGACGAGGACTCTATGCTCTCAATTCGTGCCGAGATCTTTTGCGAGAAGAACTCGCACAAGGGCATCATCGTCGGCAAAAAGGGCGAAACTCTCAAGCGAGTCGGAAGCTATGCCCGTCAGGATCTTGAAAAAATGTTTGGGATCAAGGTTTATCTTAACCTTTGGGTAAAGGTCAAGGAAAACTGGCGCGACTCCGCTAATCTCGTCGGCAACTTCGGTTACCGTAACGAAGAATAATGTCTTATACTACAGACGGTCTCGTTCTGCGAGTCCACGGCATTGGCGAGAACGACAAGCTTCTCATTCTGCTGACACCGCTTCAGGGACGGATAACCGTGGCAGTGAAGGGTGGGCGATCACTCAAATGCGGAAGCTTATCGGCAACTCAGCTCTTTGCCTACGGAAACTACGAGATCAACTACCGCTCAGGCTACAAATGGCTCAGAGGAGCTCACGCAGAACGCCAGTTTCCAAGTCTCTGCTCAACGCTTGATAACATATCTTTAGCGTCGTATTTTGCCGAGGTGGCTGAAAACCTTTCTGACGAAAACGAACCCGCCGAGGATATACTTCGCTTGACGTTAAACTCGTTTTACGCCCTTGAGCAGCAAAAAAAGCCGCCAAAACAAATAAAAGCCGCCTTTGAGCTTCGTGCAGCCGCTATCTCGGGTTTTATGCCCAACCTTGACGAGTGTCGGGGCTGCCGCAAGACTGACTCTGAGGTGATGTATCTCGACGTTATGAACGGTCGATTGCTTTGTGCCGACTGTATGCACAAGGCGGCTCTCGCCGCGCGTCGAGACCAAGCACGAAGCGAAGATATACGTGAGGCGCAGATACAGTTGCCGATAACTCCGTCTGTTCTCCACGCCGTACGTTACGTTCTTCACGCCGAGCCCTCGCGCTTCCTCGCGTTCTCTTTGACCGAGGACGAGCTTGACGGGTTTGCCAAAGTAGCCGAGACCTATCTTCTCAGTCATCTCGGGCACGGCTTTGACACTCTTGAATTTTACAAAATGCTACCCTCGTAAGGATATCCTTGCGACACGAAAGGTATTATGGAAATATCCGAAAAAACACTACAAACTCTTGAATTTGATAAGATACGCGCGCTTCTTGCCGAATCGGCTCTGACAGCGGGCGCGCGCGAGCTTGCTCTGCGCTTGACCCCGACCGACAGAGAAGAAGAGATAATTCGGCGTCAGCGTCGCACGACCGATGCAAAGCGTCTTATGCACATAAAGGGCGCACCGTCCTTTGGAGAGGTTCGCGACGTTTCGGACGCCTGCGAGCGAGCCGTTAAAGGAGCCGTGCTGACACCTCGAGAGCTACTCGACGTTGCCGACCTTCTGTTGGTCTCGCGACGCCTGCTTGAGTACATTCGTATGAACCGCCTTTTTGAAACGGTTCTTGACGAGGTGTTCGAGCGCTTAACGACTAACCGTCCGCTCGAAGAGAAGATAACGCGTGCCATCATATCGGAGGATATGATATCCGACGATGCCTCTCCCGAGCTTGGCGACATTCGTCGCAAGATGCGAGTTATAAACAACCGTATTCGTGAAATGCTTCAGCACTACACGCAAAACAACGATTATTCGAAATATCTTCAGGATAACATCGTTACTATGCGAAACGGCAGATTCGTCATTCCGGTACGCGTTGAATGCCGCAACGAGATCAAGGGTCTTGTGCACGACACGTCCGCGTCGGGTGCTACTTTGTTTATAGAGCCGCTCGCCGTAGTTGAAGCAAACAACGATCTGCGCGAGCTTGCCGCAAAGGAATCCCGCGAGATCGAACGTATACTCGCCGAAATGTCTGACGACGTTGCCGCCATCTCGTCTGCGATCATATACAATTACAGAAACATAACCGAGCTTGCCTTCGTCTTTGCCTGCGCCGAGCTTTCGTTCAGAATGAACGCCAACCCGCCAAAGATAAACGAAGAAAGACTCGTTTGTCTCGGTCACGCGCGGCATCCGCTTATAGATCGAGATAAGGTCGTTCCGATCAATGCTATGATAGGCGACGGATACGACACACTCATAATAACCGGTCCGAACACCGGCGGTAAGACTGTTACGCTCAAGACCTTCGGTCTTCTTTCTCTGATGGCTCAAGCCGGGCTTCACATTCCGACTGACGAAAACTCGTCGGTCTGTGTCTTCGACCGCGTTTTAGCGGATATCGGCGACGAGCAGAGTATTGAGCAGTCGCTTTCGACATTCAGCTCACATATGGTCAACATCGTTTCGATGATAGATAAGATAAGCGACCGCTCGCTCGTTCTGTTTGACGAGCTTGGCGTTGGAACAGACCCTATCGAGGGCGCAGCTCTTGCGGTCTCCATAATAGAGCACGTTCGTAAAAAGGGAGTTATCTGTGCTGCGACCACTCACTATGCCGAGCTCAAGGTCTACGCGCTCAACACCCCCGGCGTTTGCAACGCCTCCTGCGAATTTGACGTTGAAACTCTCAAGCCCACCTACAAGCTTATTATTGGAACTCCCGGAAAGTCAAACGCCTTTGCAATATCCGAAAAGCTGGGTATCCCGCAGGAGATAATCGTTCGTGCAAAGAGTGCCGTCAGCAGTGACGACAGAAGATTTGAGGACGTTATCGAAAAGCTCGAGAGAACTCGACTTGAAATGGAAGCACGCCGAGCCGAGGCGACCGAGCTTCGAAACGAATACGAGCGATTCAAGAACGAAGCAGAGAAGCGCTATCGCGAGAAGATCGCCAAGGCGGATGCCGAGCTTGAATCGGCACAGAAAAAGGCGACCGAGCTGCTCAACAGTGCCAGAGCCTCCAGCGAGTATATCTTCGATCAGCTTGAGCGAGCAAAGCGAGCAAAGGACAGTGAGCGCTTCGGCGAGGAGCTTGAAGCCCGTCGCCGCAACGTCCGTCAGCATCTGAAGGACAACAGTGACCGAATAGATCCGGTCGAGAAGCAGAGCAACGAGAACTACGTTCTTCCGCGTCCGCTTCGCAAGGGAGACAACGTTCTGATAATCAATATAAACAAAAAGGCTGTCGTTACTTCCTTGCCCGACAAGCGCAACAACGTCGGAGTTCGTGCGGGTCTTATAGACACGAGAACCAGCCTCAACAACCTTCGTTTGCTTGAGGACGACGAGATCACCATAACCGACAAAGACAAAAAGAAGGTCAGCCGGTCTACCTATCACGCCAGCAAGGTCCGCGATTTCTCCCCCGAAATAGATCTTCGCGGTAAAAACGGCGACGAGGCGTGGTTTTTAGTCGATAAGTATTTTGACGACGCGCAGGTCTCGGGCATCAGCACCGTTCGTCTTATCCACGGAAAGGGAACGGGCGCGCTGAAAACGGCGCTTTGGCGTTTCCTTAAAACGGACGGACGCGTTGCTTCCTTCAGAATAGGTCAGTTCGGAGAGGGTGACGGCGGCGTTACCGTTGTAGAGTTAAAATAAAGTTCACGAGAGAGGGACGAGCATTATGTGGCAAAAAAATCTGATCGACAGTGTTAATATAGTACTCCCGATATTCCTTTTGGTGGCACTGGGATACCTTCTTAAACGCTTGAAATTCGCATCGGACAAGTTCTATGAGGACGCCGAAAAATTCGTTTTCAAGATAGCGCTGCCGTGTCAGCTCTTTTTGAGTGTTGCCTTTTCATCTGTAAACGTCGGCGAGGTCGATTATGCTCGACTTATCGTATTCTGCATCATTTCGGTAACTCTTGCCTTCTTGCTGGGTGTACTCGTCGTCCCTATACTCGTCAAGGACAATGCCGCCAGAGGAGCAATAATACAGAACACCTTTAGATCAAATTTCGCTGTTCTCGGCATCCCGCTTGCCTACAACATTGCAGGGGACGCCGGAAAGGTCACGATCTCTATCCTTATGCCGTTCGTTATCATTATGTTCAATGCCTATTCGGTGATAGAGCTTAACGTGTTTGCCCCCCGTGAGTCGAAGAAATCGCTTGGCGAGTTAGCGCTTTCGACACTACGTTCGGTCGTGACTAACCCTTTGATAATATCGGTCGTTGCAGGTCTGCCTTTTCTCCTGACCGGTTGGAGACCTCCGAGCGAGCTGAGCTTTTTTGAGAGCACGGTTGAATATCTTTCGGATACAACTCAAGCTCTCGTTCTCGTAGCACTCGGCGCGGGATTTTCGTTCGTATCACTTCGGGGGAAGCTGAAATATTCTTTACCTACGGCGCTATATAAAACTGTCGTTCTGCCGATCATTGCGGTTCTCGTAGCCCGCCTTGGATTTGGCTTTGGCGGAACTGAGCTGGCGGTCATCTTTATTCTGTTCGGTGCGCCGTCCGCCGTCAGCAGCTACATAATGGCAAAAACGCTGAAAAGCGATGCCGAGGTGGCAAGTCAGACACTTTTACTCTCAACCTTGCTCTGTACGGTGACTCTTTTCGTCGCAATTTTGGTTTTAAAAACGTTAAGTTGGATATAAAAATGTAGAAATTTCGTATATTATGTAGA
>JAZKZA010000014.1:0-7902 GCA_045612445.1 Eubacteriales bacterium
TCGGTAGCTTGACTCTTTTGGTACGATATATCTGTGTTTGTTTGATCATATATATGCTCAGCTACTGTGCCGTAGCTGAAGGTGCTCGATCCTTTTTCTCCGCACGAGCACGAATAGTAATATACTGCTGCGCCGGTACAGGTGGCGGGGCTCTTTTGGTATGTCAAAGAAGCGTTCTCCTGATCGAAGGCATGGGTGTGATTTGGAAACACGCCGTCGGTAAATATTCCCGTTCCTTTTTGACCGCAAATACAAGAGTAGTAATATACTGCGGGATCCGTTTCGGTTGCAGGACTCTTCAGGTATTTTGAATCGGTGTTCTTCCGGTCAAATACGTGATCCGAAGGATCTCCAGCTCTGAACGATGCCGTTCCTTTGTCCCCACAAATGCACGAATAATAATAGATTGCACTATCAGCGCAGGTTGCCGCAGCTTTCAGATATTCGGTTGCAATTACTTTCTGACTATGGTTGTGAGCCTTCTTGTCAATCGTCTTCGGGGTTCTGCTGATTTCACCACAGCAAACAGAACAGTAGATGACTTCATCATAAGAACCCATTTTCGTGCAAGTTGAATCTACGTAGTTTTCTGTAACCGCAGTTGCATGGGTGTGGGTATGCAGTTCTCCGCCATCCGTTGTTTCTTCTGTGATCTTTGTATCTTGGGTTGTTTCTTGTGATCCTTCGGTGTTGCAAGAAGAAAATATCGTAACAATCATTACGATACAAAGCAAGAATGAAACAATCTTTTTCAAAACAAACATTTATAAATTCTCCTTAAAAAGCATATAGAAAGCTTATAGAAACCCGCTTGCTTTCACAGTTGATATCATCAATGGTCGACACAGACATTTCCTTTCACCACATGATTCTGATTATGTGTTAGATTGAAAATTATATATCTCCGAAAACAAAATCATAAAAATCGCGGAGCTCGGCCTCGCGCGGCATTATCTTTAATTATTATACATTAAAACACGCCCCTCGTCAAGTCAGCGCAGCAATAAATCGGATAACATTTTATCGACATCAAAAGCAACGACTCCCGTTTTTCGGGAGTCGTTGCTTTTACTCGCTCTTTTTCTTGCGTTTGTTTTGAAAAAATTCGCGAATCGGAGCCAAACACTTGTCGGCAAGAACTCCTCCGACTATCTCCGGCTTATGGTTCAAAGGATATGCATTAAGGTCGATAACGCTTCCGAAAGCCCCGGCGCGAAGATCGGGCGCGCCGTACACCACGCGCACCAAGCGAGCGTTCACCGCCGCGCCGGCACACATAGGGCAAGGCTCCAGCGTCACGTACATATCGCAACCGATAAGTCGCCAACCGCCCAACGCAGCGCAGGCTCTTTCGATCGCAATTATCTCGGCGTGCCTTGTCGCGTCCTTACCGGTCTCGCGCTCGTTATGCGCTCTTGCGATTATCTCGCCGTTACGAACGATGACCGCCCCGATCGGCACTTCTCCTATCTCTCCGGCCTTTTTTGCCTCAGCCAAGGCCTCTCTCATAAAATCAAAATCGTTCATACCATCAAGCCACCAAAAAGATTTTTCAGAATACTCGCCAAAAGGTAGAAAAGCATCGTCAACCCCGTCAACGAAATATACGCGATTATCGTCGGTGAGAAGAAAAGCTTTGTCAAAGACCCCTGCGGCAGAGCAACGACACTATCATCTTCGTCTCTCTCCTCTCTTCCGCGTTTGCGAATGAGGAGTGCTATGCAAACGATCCCTGCGGCAAAAAGCAGGCACTCAAACATCGGCATCACGATATTTGCAAGTGAGGCGGGTATACGTTGTGCCACTGCGGACTCGGCAACTCCGACAAAATTATTAACGAAGTGTATCAGCACCCCGCACCATACAGAGCCCGTCTCACACGCGACCCAACCGAGAACCAGTCCTGCCGCCGTGGTATACAGGAGCTGACCCGCATTCTGATGCATAAGTCCAAACAAAACGGCGCTTATTATTATCGCAGGAGCTTTGCCGTAGGGTCTGAGCTGAGTCAATATCGCGCCGCGAAAAAGGAATTCCTCGCAAAACGCAGGCGCCAACGCCGTGGTGATAAACGCCAACACCACTTGGTAGCTCTCGTCGGTCGAGATCCCCTCAAACGCCTCGGACTGAAACTCGGAATAGTTAAACACCTCCAGCACCATAGCGTTTAGATATGCCATCGAAAGTATCAGCGCTACGCCGGCAAAGATGTATACAGCGCTGTTTTTCGGGAGCTTCGGCTCAAGCGGCATACCAACGTAGATCTTTCCCAGCATGATCTTCAAAAAGATGACCGGCACCATAAACGACGAAAGATATACTGCCGTGTATATCAGCTGACTCGCGATGTCCGCCGCAACGGTATCAAGAAGAGAGAAAAGTATCGCGTCTGCGATCTCCCAAACCGTGCCGAGAAGACGAAATGTTCCGTAAAACGACAGCATTACAGTTCCGATCGACAGCATCAGATATTTGAAGGAGCGTTCGTTATCTGTCAACGTTTTTCCCTCCCCCTGCGCTTGAGCACGAGCTCCGCCGCCGCCAAAGCCACGACTGTTGAGATCGATATCCAAACTATAAGATTTCCAAGAAGAGTGTAGGGTGTCAACCCGGTAAGCCTTTCGGCGTCGGCCGTACAGTATCCCTCGACCAACGCGTCCTCACTGTCAAGTATCTCTCCGTTAGGAGAAATTACCGCCGAAACGCCCGTGTTCGCGGCTCGAACGACGTACCGTCCGTTCTCTATCGCGCGAAGCTGAGCCTGCGCCAGATGCATATAGATCGCGCTCGAGTCAAGAAACCACGAATCGTTAGTCTCGATAGCTATAAGCTCTGCACCGTTTAGCGTGCTTTGTCTCACCGTCTGCTCGTATACCGAATCAAAGCAGATGATCGATCCGATACCGTTGACCACGGCAGAGCTTTCACCGGCATCCCAATCGGCGTTGAGCATATTTATTTCTCCCAATACCGGAAACAGAGCCGTCAGCAGCTCGCTCCACGGAACGTACTCGCCAAACGGAACGAGATACTGCTTGAAGTACATATCCCTATCATAGCTTCCGTCGGGATAGACGGTGACCATGGCGTTATATTGCCCACCGACGCCTGCCGTACTGCGTGCACCGACAAGAAGCGTTACGTCAAGCTCGTCTGCAAGATTTGATATAAATATTTGATTTGCTTTTGAATATTCAAGAGGCGTGTTTATAAAAACCGTTTCGGGCCAGACGATGATCTCCGCTCCCTGCTCCGCCGCCTCTCGGGTCAGCCTGCCGTATACCTCGCGGACGTGATCGTCGCTCCAATATTCGTCCGAGAGAAGATTTCCCTGTATGGCAGCGACCGTGACCCTCTCTCCGTTGTCTTTGGGAGAGTACATTATAACACCGCCGGCGATCAAATTGAAGGAGAAGACCGCCGCCGCCGCGAGTGCAAACACTCTTGCGCCGTCAAGCTTATACAAGGCGTACGCCACCAACGAGTTGACCAAAACCAAAAGAAAGGTTACGAAATAGCAGCCAAACCACGACGCCGTTTGCGCCGTAACGAGCAGTCCGGTCTGTCCTATGGCGAGTCTTCCCCACGGAACGCCGAACCAGAAAAGGGTCTGAAGCCATTCAAAAGCTGTCCAAAGAAGGGCAAAGGACATTGGAATAACAACGGGATATTTTTTTGCGACGGTTCCGCGAGCCAAAAACGACGTTATAACGAACGAAAAGGCAAAGCTCGTCGCCTGAAAAACCGGAAGTGCTATTATAACGCCTGCAATAACGGCTATCGACTCAAGACTTGAAAGTCCGGTATAGCTCATCGGGTACATAACGTAAAACCAATGCCAAGTGACGGCGAAATAACAGGCGAAGAAGAAAAGCCCGTATAAATACGCCGATCGCAGTCGGTTCTTTCCGTCCTCCGCTATTGAAAAGAGCACCAGTGCGGCAGGTATCAGGGAGATCCACTCAAGCGCTCCGAGCGCCGGAAAGCAAACGGTCAATCCGGTCAGAAACGCCGAGACTGCCAGAAGTCCAAGACGAGCTCCGCGACCCTGAAGGCTCCGATTTAGAGTTCTCATCACTTATCAAATTCTCCGAAAAACCAGATTTTTTCTTTCGACAGCGAAAACTCGCGTCCGTTCAGGTAGGAAAGAAGACCCGACTCGACCGTAAACCCGAGCCTATACGAATAAAGCGCCTGATATTTGTATCCTCTTTCGCGGTCGGCACGGTTGACCCCGTACTTTCCGTCGCCCAGCAACGGGTGTCCCGCGTGAGAAAACTGTGCACGGATCTGGTGAGTTCGTCCGGTCAAAAGCTTTACCTCGACCAACGCCTCGCCTCGCCTTTCGCGCAGAACGCGATACTCGGTAATGCACTCCTTCGATCCGGGTCTCTTTTTATCGCTGATGCTGACCGTGTTGTTTGCACTGTCCTTTATCAGCCAGCCGTGCAGACGTCCGACGCGCGGTGCAGGAACTCCGTGAACGGCGCAAACGTAATATTTATGCGTCCCTCCGGTCTTGATCAGCTCGTTCATCTCGCGAAGCGACTCGGCATTCTTCGCCGCTATAACGATACCGCCCGTGTTTCGGTCTATACGGTTACAAAGAGCCGGTGTGAAGCTCTGCTCGTTTTGAGGATCAAACTCACCCTTTTGTACCAGATACGCGAGTATATGCATTATCAACGTGTTTTCGTTGCCCGCAGTGTCCTCGTGCACCAAAACTCCGGGACGCTTGTTGAGAAGCATTATGTTTTCGTCCTCGTAAACTATGTCGAGCTTGGGCGTTATGCGAAAAAGCGCACCCCGATCCTCGGACGGCTTTTCAAAAAACTCGTCACGTAAGAAAAGCTGGACCGTATCTCCAAGAGAGAGCTTGGTATCCGGCTCGGCACGTTTTCTGTTGATCTTTATTTTTTTCAGTCTGATGCTTTTATACATCATAGATTGCGGCAGTGCGGGTACGGCCTTGGATAAAAATTTATCCAGTCGCTGTCCCGCGTCGTTCTGCCCTATTATCAGCTCTCGCATATTTCACTCCAAAACGCGGGGCTGTCGGAACAGCCCCGCCATAATAAATCTTTTTATTTCGTTCCGAAGATACGGTCGCCGGCATCTCCAAGTCCGGGAACTATATAGGCGTGCTCGTTCAATCTCTCATCGAGCGCGGCAGTATAGATATCAACGTCGGGACATTCTGCCTGAAGCTTTGCAACGCCCTCGGGCGCTGCCACCAGGCACATCATTCGTATGCTCTTACAGCCATGCTTTTTCAAAAGCTTCACCGAGTCAACGGCAGAGCCGCCGGTCGCCAGCATAGGGTCGATGAGAATGACCATTCTGTCCTTAACGTCGGCAGGCAGCTTGCAATAGTATTCGACCGGCTGGTGCGTTGCAGGGTCACGGTAGAGCCCGATATGACCAACCTTTGCAACAGGAACGAGCTTCAAAAGACCGTCCACCATACCAAGTCCGGCTCTCAGTATCGGAACGACGGCAAGCTTCTTTCCGGCGATCATCTTCGCCTTTATCTTGGTTATAGGAGTCTCAATGGTAACGTCCTCAAGCGGAAGATCGCGGGTCAGCTCGTAGCCCATGAGCATACCGACCTCCTCGAGCAGCTCGCGGAAGTCCTTGGACCCTGTTTTTTTGTTTCTCATAATAGAGAGCTTATGGGTTATAAGCGGATGATCCACAACGTGAAGACGGCTCATTTACACCCTCCTGAAAGAATAACTTTAATATATACTGATTATATATCATTGTCGGTATTTTTTCAAGTATTTTTTATTAACACGCCATTTTTTCTTTGACAAACGGGGATAAAAGTGATATAATATTCCCATCAATCTAACGGAGTGTGCATCAAATGAACAAAACGATCGACAGCTATATCGCCGCCCTCGCCGACTACGCCATTGAAAACGGACTTGCCGAGTCGGACGACCGCGCATATCTTATAAACAACCTTCTCGGTGTTTTTGACCTTCACGAGTTCACCGAGCCCGAAGAAAAGCTTGACCTCTCACTTGAAGAGCTCCTCGCGGCACTTCTCGACTACGCCGTTGAAAACGGATATTTGGAGGACAACTCGGTCGTCCGTCGCGACCTGCTGGACACCGAGCTGATGGGTCGTCTTATTCCCCGTCCCTCCGAGGTCAACCGCAAGTTCTTCTTGCTTTACGAAAGTTCGCCCAAGGACGCCACCGACTGGTTCTACCGCTTCTGCCTGGCTTGCGACTACATACGCGAATATCGCATCAAAAAGGACGTCAAGTGGATCGCCCCCTCGGCATACGGCGACATCGACGTGACGATAAACCTGTCCAAGCCCGAAAAAGACCCCAAGATAATCGCCGCTCTCAAGCTCCAGAAGCAGAGCGGATATCCCCTTTGCAACCTCTGCCACGAGAACGAGGGCTACGCCGGCAGCCTTTCGCAGCCCGCCCGTCAGACCCTTCGTCAGATACCTCTGACGCTGGCAGACAAGTCGTGGTTCTTGCAGTACTCCCCCTACTCCTACTACAACGAGCACTGCATACTCCTCTCAGCGGCTCACTCGCCTATGAAGATCGACCGCGCACTGTTTGACAAGGCGCTGGACTTTGTTTCGCAGTTCCCGCACTACTTCGTCGGCTCGAACGCCGACCTGCCTATCGTCGGCGGCTCGATACTCACTCACGACCATATGCAGGGAGGAAGCCACAGCTTCGCTATGGCACGCGCTCCCTTCGAGAAAATGCTCAGTTTTGAGGGCTTTGACGACCTGACGGTCGGTATCGTCAAGTGGCCGATGTCGGTCATTCGTATTTCGGGCAAGGACCGCGCCCGCATCGGAGACCTCGCCGAGAAGATACTTGCCGCCTGGAGAGCGTATAGCGATCCCGATGCCTTCATCTTCGCCGAGACCGATGGCGAGCCTCACAACACGATAACCCCCATCGCCCGTATGAACGGCGAGATGTTTGAGCTTGATCTGGTTCTCCGAAACAACATAACGACCGAGGAGCACCCCCTCGGCGTCTATCACCCGCACGCCGAGCTTCACAACATCAAGAAGGAAAACATCGGACTTATCGAGGTCATGGGACTTGCCGTGCTTCCCGCCCGTCTCAAGGACGAGATGCAGCAGCTGGGCGAGCTGATAGTCAAGGGACTCCCCTTCGAAGAGGACTCTCCGCTTTACAAGCACAAGGCTTGGTTCGAGGCGTTTGCCGATAGCTACGAATTCACCGCCGAGAACGTTGACTCCATTCTCAAAGCCGAAATAGGAAAAACCTTCGTTCGCGTTCTTGAGGACGCCGGCGTTTACAAATGCACCGAGGAAGGCCGCGCCGCCTTTATCCGATTCTGCGAATCGGTATAATACAAAAGAACTACCGAGGACGTTTGTCCTCGGTAGTTCTTTTTACACTCCTCTGAACTGGAGCTTATAAAGCTCGGAGTAAGTTCCGCCCTGCGCCATAAGGCTTTCGTGGTCGCCCTGCTCGACGATCTTACCGTCGGCAATAACTGCGATCCTATCGGCGTTTTTAATAGTCGAAAGACGATGCGCCACCACGATGGTGGTACGTCCGCGGCAAAGCTCGTCCAACGCCTGCTGGATAAGTATCTCGGTGGTGTTGTCAAGAGCTGACGTCGCCTCGTCAAGAATAAGTATCGGCGGGTTCTTCAGGAAGACGCGGGCAATCGAAAGCCTCTGCTTCTGTCCTCCCGACAGTCTGACGCCTCGCTCACCGATGACCGTGTCGTAGCCCTCGTCAAGCGTCATTATATAGTCGTGAATATTGGCGCGCTTGGCAGCCTCAACGACCTCCTCGTCGGTGGCGTCAAGTCGACCGTACAGAATATTGTCTCGAATACTTGCATTGAAAAGGTAGATGTCCTGCTGAACGATACCGA
>JAZKZA010000015.1:0-3770 GCA_045612445.1 Eubacteriales bacterium
GGCTCGTTTGAGGTGGGAAGTATGATATGCGATTTGAGGTCTGACCACAGTTTTGACCATTTACAGGTTTGGACTACGTGGGAAATATGGACTTTACGGCACGAAAAAGCACGGTTTTCGGACAAAAAAGCGCCGAAAAGCACTCAAAATGAGGCAAAAGACCGTTATTGCTTTCTTTGGGAGCTAGATGCCGCAGGTTCGAATCCTGTCACTTCGACCAAAATTGCCGATTTGACTGCTTTTTGCGGTCAAATCGTTGCAAATCAAATACGTCACCGGAGGCTGTGTACCGTAGTACCAAAAAGCCGGATTAGGTGTCCAAGTGAGCTTGGGTTATTGCATGTGCAAGACCTTAGCTCTATTTTTTTATTTTCGGAGGTGTTTTATGAAAAACACGAAGGTTACTCTTGTTCCCCTCACAGCAGATGATCGCGAGCAATTTATTCTTGACAACCAGTGGGCTTTCAAGTATGGTGCTATCGAGGAGTTCGGAAAACGCGACGACCATATTGACGATGACGGCGAGATCATCTCTCGCAAAACCATCGAGCGTTGTATCGACTCGCCTGACAGCGAGACCTACCGCATCGTTGTTGACGGCAGACGGGTTGGCGGGGTTATCTTGAAGATCAACAAGGAAACCAACCACAACGAGCTTGAGATCCTGTTCGTTTCCCCCGAGGAGCACACAAAGGGCATCGGCTACGGCGCGTGGCTTGCTGTCGAGGCTCTGCACCCCGAAACCGAGGTCTGGGAGACCTGTACTCCCTATTTTGAAAAGCGCAATATCCATTTTTACGTAAACAAGTGCGGCTTTCAGATCGATCAATTTTGGTGCGAACATTTCAAACCCGACCATCCGATGCCCGATGACGATGAGCATGACCCCAACGAGGGCCCGGACGAGATGTTCCGATTCGTTAAGGTCATGAAATAAATAAAAGCTCTGAGACACAGTCTCAGAGCTTTTATTTATTTCACTTCAGCTATGCTTTCGTTCCTCGTATACCGTCTTCACTCCGCACCAGAGCAGGTAGACCGCGACCACCATAGTACCGACGAAGTCAAGCCAATACGCGATCGCACTCTGCGGTGCTATGAGCACAGACAGGAGCGCCACCGTTACGCTCGTGTCAACAAAGGTCTTGGCGCGGTACAGTCGCGCCTGCACCGTCAATATCGTATTCTCCTCGGCGCTGGCTAAGTGGACGTATTTTATCCACAGCAAAAGGTTTGACACCGCGCCGAGTATCGCCACCACAAGCCCCGGTACAACGTTACCGTGATCCGTATTGCTCGACGTCAGCCAAAGCAACGCCATTACCGCACCGGCAAGGCACATCGTCGATCCGACGAAGGTGTTTGAGCGTCTCTCCAGTGCTTTTTTGCGTTCGTCGCAAACGCCCTCCTTCTCGACCATCTTATACACCACGAACGCCATTATGATCGCCAACAGCTCGGCGCTTCGTCTAACGAAGTTCGCGATCTGGGTCGAGCTTCTGCCCGCGATCAGGCTGAGCCCTACGGCGAGCGGGCCGGGCGCGCTGATTATTATTGACCACAGGAGCATTCTCGCTCCCGATTTGTTTTCCGTCATTACCGATCTCCTGATTCTGTTCAACCGTCGCCCAAAAACGGCGTAAAACCGTTTGTTTTTTAAAAAAAGTTACATTAAATTTCCTTTTCTACTGGACTGTATCGAAAACATATGTTATAATTTATAATAGCATAAAAATGTCTAAAAGTAAAGACTTTTGTGAAAGGAAGGTATTTTTTTACATGCGTGAAAGAGTTATAAACGAAATTTTGAAGCAGAAGATCATTGCGATCGTTCGCGGCATCAGCGCAGAAGAGGCAGTTGAGGCGGCAAAGGCTCTCTACGAGGGCGGCGTCACTCTGGTTGAGGTCACCTTTAACCAGAAAGCCCCCGAGACCTTCGCTGACACCGCTCGCGCCATCAAGTCCATCAAGGAGCAGATGGGAGATAAGATGCTGGTCGGTGCGGGTACTGTCACAACTCCCGAGCTGGTACAGATCGCCGCTGACGCGGGAGCCTCCTACATAATCTCCCCCGACACCGACGTCGACGTTATCCGCAAGACCCGTGAACTGGGTCTGGTCTCGCTTCCGGGCGCGTACACGCCGAGCGAGGCAAAGCAGGCGCACAACGCCGGAGCCGACTTTGTCAAGCTCTTCCCCTGCGTTGGTGACGCCCCCGCTTATATCAAGGCTCTTTGCGGCCCGCTGAACCATATCCGCTTCCTCGCGGTCGGCGGTGTCAACGAGAACAACGCCGCAGACTTCCTGAAGGCAGGAGCTTTGGGCGTTGGCGTTGGCGGCAACCTCGTCAACAAGGATTGGATCAAGGCAGGAGAATACGACAAGGTTCGTGACTCCGCCAAGAAATACGTTGCAAGCGTAAATTATACCAAATAAGTAAGGGAGAAAAAATATGAAAAGAATAGTTACGTTCGGTGAAATAATGATGCGCCTCAACCCCGAGGGATACGGGCGCTTCCTTCAGGCAACCAAATTCGAGTCCAGCTACGCCGGCGGCGAGGCAAACGTTGCCGTTTCTCTTTGCAACTTCGGAATGAAGGCCGCCTTCGTTTCCAAGCTTCCCGCTCACGAGATCGGTCAGTGTGCCGTCAACGAGCTTCGTCGCTTCGGCGTCGATACCGACGGTATCGTTCGCGGCGGCGACCGTCTTGGCTTGTACTACGTTGAAAAGGGCGCGTCCCAGAGAGCGTCCAAGGTAATATACGACCGCGCCGGCTCGGCAATATCAAAGGCTACCGCCTCCGACTTCAACTGGAAGGAGATCTTCAAAGGAGCAGATTGGTTCCACTTCACCGGTATCACCCCCGCTCTCGGCGGCGAGCTGCCCGAGATCTGTCTCGAGGCTTGTAAGGCGGCACGTGAGCTTGGTGTCAAGGTCAGCTGTGACCTCAATTACCGCAACAAGCTCTGGTCTCGCGAAAAGGCAAAGGAGGTCATGACCGAGCTTATGCCCTACGTCGATCTCTGCATCGCCAACGAGGAGGACGCCAAGGACGTTTTCGGTATCGAAGCCGAGGACACCGATCTGAACGCCGGTAAGGTAAACCACGACGGATATATCAGCGTTGCCCGTCAGCTCACCGAGAAATTCAACTTCGAAAGAGTTGCCATAACCCTTCGCGGCAGTATCTCCGCCAACGACAACGAGTGGGCGGCTATGCTCTACAGCGACAAAAAGGCGTATTTCTCGCCCAAGTACAAGGTACATATCGTCGATAGAGTCGGCGGCGGCGACAGCTTCGGCGCGGCTCTCATCTACTCGCTCCTTTCCGACTACGACGAGCAGAAGGCTATCAACTTCGCAGTTGCGGCGTCCTGCCTCAAGCACAGCATCGAGCACGACTTCAACCTCGTCTCGGTCGCCGAGGTCGAGGCACTGGCAAAAGGAAACGCGTCGGGTCGCGTTCAGAGATAATTAAACAACTATACGAGGAAACAAAAATGAAGATAACCGGAGTAAATACCTATTTCGTAAGACCCCGCTGGGGTTTCGTTGAGATATCGACCGACGCGGGTCTTGTCGGTTGGGGCGAGGCAGTTCTCGAGGGTCACGCCTCGGCGGTTCTTGCCTGCGTTCAGGAGATGAAGGACTATCTGATAGGTCAGGACCCTGCAGACATCGAGGGCCTTTGGTCCACTATGTACCGCGCCGGATTTTACCGCGGCGGCGGCGTTATGATGAGCGCCATCGCCGGTATCGACCAGGCTCT
>JAZKZA010000016.1:0-1881 GCA_045612445.1 Eubacteriales bacterium
TGTCCGAGCGCGTCAATTTCGGTCACGTCCGCCTTGTCAGAGCAACGCGAGCAATGGCGAGATTTGCTTCCCTTTTCGGTACAAGTGGGCTCCAAGTCAACAGTCCAGTCGGCAGAATGGTCGTGTCCGAGAGGATCGATGTCTCTTGTGTCAACAAAGTTGCAGACTTCACAAATTCTTTGCTCACCGCCCTTTTCGGTACAGGTAGGCGCAAGTGTCTGTGTCCACTGACCAAAGGTGTGACCGTTTGCAGCAACCGTTTCTTGCTTTACGATCACCTCTTCGCAAACAGAACAATGCTTACCTTCGGCAAGACCGGTCTCGGTACATGTCGGCGCGACTGCTGCGTCGGTCGCTTCGGTATGAGCGAGCTTTTCTATCGCCTCGGTTTCCTTCTCACCACATTCGCATGTGCGCTCCGCTTCTCCTTCAACAGAGCAAGTAGGCTCCTGAATAGTTTTCCACTCAGACCAGACATGCTCATGCTGACACGAAGCGAGCGTGATGATCAATCCGATAAGAACGAACATCAATACTAAAAGTTTTTTCTCCATTTTTTCCTCTCCAATCTAAAAAAAATACAAAATTCTTATCTTTAACACAATTATATACCAAAAATATGTTAAAGTCAAGAAAAATTCTTAACTTTAACGAATTTTGGAGAAAATTATGAAAATTTATGATTACAACGGAAAAAAGAACATTTGCGGGGGCAGAGTGCACGAAGCCCGTTGCCGTCACCGTTTAACGCAAAGCGATCTTGCCGCGCAGCTACAAGTGGCGGGAATAATTATGGAGCGCGACAGCATATCGCGAATCGAGATAGGAACGAGATTTGTAGCAGATTACGAATTACGCGAGCTTGCGCGTATTCTAAAGGTCTCTGTGGATTGGCTGTTGGGCATAGAATAAAAATCAAAAAACTATAATCTCTCAAAGCTTTTGAAAAGGGGTGCGGGGAGAAACTTTTGCAAAAGTTTCTCCCCGCATTATCATCCCTATCATATTCTAATCAACAAAAACCAAGCGAGACCGTAATAGCTGATAACGGCAACGAGATCGTTGACGGTGGTTATCAGCGGGCCCGAAGCCACGGCGGGATCAACGCCGAGTCGATAAAAGCACAAGGGTATCGCCGCGCCGAAAAAGCCCGATATCATCATGGCAAAGCACATAGCCGCGCCCACGCAGCCCGCCGCCGAGAGCGAAAATGCAACGTCATAGCTGCCGAACAGGTTAAGATACGCGCCGACTATCAAAAACGATATGAGACCAAGGGCAATTCCGTTAAGCAGAGCGATCCTCGTCTCCTTGGCAATTATCAAAAACTGCTTTCTCGCGCCAAGGCTGTCGTCAGATCCGATAGCTCTTACCGTCACCGCGAGCGACTGCGTGCCAACGTTACCCGCCATTCCCAGAATGAGTGACTGGAACGCCACTATCATAGGCAGCTCGTCAACTATTCCCTCAAAAAGCCCCACGACCGCCGAGACCGCAAGTCCGAGGATCAGAAGCACCACAAGCCACGGAACTCTCTTTCCTATACTCTTTATAAGCGAGTCGTCCTTTTCCTCCTCCGAGGCAAGAGCCGCAAGCTTCGCGTAGTCGTCACCGCGCTCCTCGTCGACGATCTCTGTAATATCCTTTGAGGTGATAACGCCGAGAAGAGTGTTGTTCTCTGACGAAAGCACTGGGATAAGGTCCTCCGAATAGGAGCGCACGCGCTCAATATTCTCCGAGATCACGTCCTTGTCGTAAACGAAGGGGAAGGTCGTGCAGATAAGATCCTCAAAGCTGTCGTCGCTTCGCGCAACGATAAGATCCTTAAGATCCACCGCGCCGTAAAAGCTACCGTCCTCGTTAACGGCAAAAAGCGTGTAT
>JAZKZA010000017.1:0-5535 GCA_045612445.1 Eubacteriales bacterium
AGAGATATGCATAATCGGGCATGGTCTGGTGGAAGCCGGTATCAAAAACGGCGACCTGGGGAACACCGGGCATCATCTGCTCGCAGGCGCGAATGCCGGTGAGGTTGTGGGGGTTATGAAGCGGGCCGCGCTCGCAGCACTCCTCGATACCCTCGATGACCTTTTCGTCAACGACGACCGATCCGGAGAACTTCTCTCCACCGTGCAGAACGCGGTGACCGACAGCGGTGATCTCGGAAAGCGACTCAATAACTCCGTTTTCCTTGGAGGTCAGAGTTTCAAGCACGAGACCGATAGCCTCGGCGTGATTCTTCATCTGAATGTCGATCTTATAGTCCTCACGACCCTCGACCTTCTGCTTGAAGTTACCGCCCTCAATACCGATGCGGTCTGCCTGACCCTTTGCAAGGAGGGTGTTATTATCCATGTCGATAAGCTGGTACTTGATCGACGAGCTTCCTGCGTTGATAACAAGAATTTTCATGTTTTCTCTTCCTCAACTTTAACTAAATATTTTTTACTAATATATATTACAATAATTTGCCGAAAATGTCAAGGTTTATACGACAATTTCAAACGATATTTCGGCTGGAATGGCAGGTGAAATATATTATTTGGAACTTTTTCGCCAGTGAGCGCAGCATTTGAGCGGCGTTCTTCATTTTTTCGGCGTCGAGATCGGTGAACGGATCGTCGAGCACCAAGAAGGGGCGCTCGTCTTCAAAGATCGCGTCTATCAACGCCAAACGGAGTGAAAGCGACATCGCCGCCTGCTGGCCGGAGCTATACCACGCCTTTTCCTTCTGACCGCCGATCTCACGGAAGGATACCCCGAGGTTCGCATTTATGAGCACTTCGGGAGACGCTTTGCCGATCAAAGAGCTGAAGTTTTCGGAAAAGCTTTGTTGCATATCCTTAAGGTATCTCGAGGAAAGACCGATCTTTGCCGATTGAAGAAGCTTTCTGGCGCGGTCTGCAACCTCGCGTCGGGAGGTATAGTCGGCGATCTTGGCTTTCAACGACTCTGCCTCGTCGCGAAGGGCGGGGAGTGACTGAGCGTGATACTCGGCGCTGTCCCTTGCCTCGGTCAAAACACCGATACGTATCCTGACCTTGTCGGCGCGGGCACGGATCGCATCGAGCTTTTCGATGAACTCGGTAGTGTCCGGTTGAACTGGAGGTTCGCCGTTGATCTGCTTTGACGCGCGGTAGTCCTCTGCCAATTTTTCGGCGTCAACAAGTCTGATCTCGCACTCCGAAATATCGCGAACGACGCCCTTTATGGCATCAACGGTCTCTCTGAGCTCTTCGCTCTTTTCAAATCCGTAGTCCTCGAAAAGGTGATGGATATCGTCGAGCAGCTTTTGGTTCTCAAGTCGCTTGGCGTACCTTTCCGCGTTGTATCTTTCGCGGGCCGAAAGAAGAAGTGAATGACGACACCTATCGTTCTCAAGACGGTATATCGCGGCGTCAAGACCGCCGGGAAGGTAGGGATAATACGCCGAAAGCTCGGATTCGAGCGAGGAACGGCGTGCGGCACACTCGGCACGCTTACGGTCAAGCTCGGCAGAAAGTCTTTCGTGCTCGGCGATGCGCTCCTCCGAGCGTCGTTGCTCGGTCTTGTTCTTTCGCAAGCTTAAAAACGAGAAAGCAAGAGCGGCAAGCGCGGAAAGACAGGCGACGATACCAAGAGTGCTCCAGATAGAGGTGGGCGCAGAAAGACCGGCAACGGTCAATGCTGTGCCGACGATAAGATCCGCAATGCCCGAGATGAGTAACGTTTTGTTCTGCCTGATAACGAAGGGCTCGGGCTTAGGGGGCAGGGGCGTCAAGCCGGCTTCGGTGCTTTTAATCTCTTGCAGCTCGTTTGCAAACCAACGGCTGTCTGCTTCGCTGATCGGCTGCTCTCCAAAGCGTTCGGAGAGGGCGGCAAGCTCGGTCTCGTCGGCGTAGCTCATACCAACCACACTGTTCATTGAAGCTTCGTATTTTGAGCAGAGCATAGAAAGCTCGTTCAGTTCGGAGCTCGTGGGAACTCCGTTTTTGAAGCGAGAGCGCAAAACGCCAAGACGTTCCTTTTCACGGTCGGCGCTTTGACGGTATGCAAGATAGGTCTCATACTCCTGTCTTACAACACGACGCTCGTTTGCCTCCTTAAGATATGCCTGCAGCTCGGTATCGCTTTGCTCAAGCGAGACGAGCTCGGATTCAAGACGTGCAAGCTCGGCGCGGTAGGACGCCGCATGCTCAAGTGTGCGTTCACGGTCACCGATACGTCCAAGTATACCGTCAAGCTCTCGCTGAGTGTCCTGTATCAGACCGGCGTCGCCCGTCAAACGCTTGAAGCCGCGCATATAGTCCTCGATACGCGAGATAGCTCGGTCGTATTCTCCCATATCATCTGAGCTCTGTAAAAGACCGGTCAGTCGGGCGTTTATATCCGACGCCATGACCAGAGCGGGATCGTTTTGGGGAACGTATGTGCTTTTTTCGTAGGACGACGCGTCGAGCCCGAAAAGCTCAACGCCGATGTTCTCGGAGTATTCGTTGCTGGCAAGGCCGCTGTCGAGGTCGATCAGGCTGAACTCGTCAAGCGACGACTTCTGACCAAAGCGGCGGGTTATGCGAAAACGACCCTTTGCCGTCTCGATATCGAGCGAGCCGCCGAACGGACCGCCTTGCCAGGGTGTGTAATGGACGCGATCGTTGTTTTCGACCTTTCCTCGCGAGTTTTGCGATTGCAGACCGTACAGCATAGCCTTTATAAAAGAGGCAAGCGTGGTCTTGCCAAAGCCGTTTTCGGCGTCCATAACGTTAAGACCCTCGGTAAGGTCGTATTTGAAGTCCGAAAGACGACCAAAGCCGTCTACGCGGAGAGACAGTATTTTCACAACAGATCCTCCCCTCTCAATGCTCTGATGCCGCAGGAGATGACTCGACTGCGTTCGGTCTCGTCGGATATCTCCTTCATGCAAAGACGAATGAACTCACCCTTGAGCGAGACGTCGTTTTTGTAGTCCGCGGGATCGATGTGAAGGACAGAACTGTCGGTTATCTCGAAATAGAAGAATTCGCGTTCAAGCTCACGGGAGATCGTGTCAAAATAGTTTTCTCGTCCCAGCTCGTAGTGACCTACGACGTTGACGCGAACCATACCGCGACGGTCGACCCCGTCAAGCGACGAGAGTATAAGCTCACGCTGGGTGTTGAGGCTCTTTCCCTCGGTCAGGTCGACGTCGATGATGGAAACGACTCGGTCGGAGCAGGGGACGAACTCGTGCGAAAGTTTTTTGCCGTCGAAGTCGAGCGAAACGTAGCCCTTTTCTCCGCATTCGTCAAAGCCGCGACCCTCAAGGCAGCCCGAGTAGCAGGCAACGCCGCGACGGTCGAGCCGAGTTTCGGAGAAGGAGTGGTAATGACCGAGAGCCAGGTAGTCTATCCCGAGGTTTTTCAGCTCACGGAGCTTGAAGTTCTGACCGTCAGCACCGTGAAGCACGACGATATTGATCTTGCTCTGGTCGAGCGAGAGAGATGTGGGATCGCAAACGGTAGCACCGGTGATAACGACGTCTCCGTACTCAAATGAGGTCCAGCTCTCGCCGAAGAGCTTGAGGTTTTCAGGCAGGGCATCACCAAGTTCGAAGCGTCGACCGTCGTGGTTTCCGGGCATAAGCAGGAAATCGACTGAAGGGTGTGACGCGACGGTCTCGATGACGAAGCGACGGGTTCGCAGAGTGACGGCAGAGCGATCGAAAAGATCGCCGGCAATTATGACGGCGGATGCGTTGGAGTCAGCGGCGGCGTCGGCAAGACGTGCGAAAGCCGAGAGAAGCTCGGAACGGCGTTCACGAGCCTTTTCGACGGGGAGTCCCGAACGCAACGCGGCGTCGAGATGGAGGTCGGCGCAATGAAGGAATTTCATGTGGTCGTCCTTTCAAAAATTTATCGTATAATATAACTAAATTAAATTATATAGTAAAACGGCTCGAAATGCAAGACAAAAGCGCAAAAATGAAAAAATTATTTTGAAAGTGAGAAAAAAGGTGTTGACAAAGGCAAACGAGTGTGGTATAATGTACGGGCGTCAAAAAGACATGGCGGAGTAGCTCAGTTGGCTAGAGCAACCGGTTCATACCCGGTAGGTCATGGGTTCAAGTCCAATCTCCGCTACCAGAATGAATACTTCGGCCGCAGTCGGGGTGTTCGTCTTGGCCCGTTGGTCAAGCGGCTAAGACACCGCCCTTTCACGGCGGTAACAGGAGTTCGATTCTCCTACGGGTCACCAAAAAAACAAAAGACACTGCAAAAAGCAGTGTCTTTTGTTTTTTGGTGTGCTCTGCAACAGGTCTTGCTTTTTGAGGTGAAATGTGGTAAAATGTACTTAATATATTTGACTTGAAACAGGGGAAGACGTACTATGTTGAAACGCTTTATTTCATACTACCGTCCGCATCGGTTGATATTTACGCTCGATATGCTGGCGGCGCTTGCCGTCGCGCTTCTCGGTATCATATACCCGATGATAACCCGCGAGATGCTCAACGAGCTGATACCTAACCGCGAATACCGCTTGATCGTTATTTTCGGCGTGGGGCTGCTCGTTATCTACGTCGTTCGTATGCTGCTGAATTTCTTTATTCAGTATTACGGTCACGTTATGGGCGTTCGCATGCAGGCTCAGATGCGCTCCGATATGTTCCGCCATCTTGAAAAGCTGCCGTACACCTTCTACGACAACAACGAGACGGGTAAGATCATGTCGCGTATGACGAGCGACCTTATGGAGATCAGCGAGCTGGCACATCACGGTCCCGAAAACCTTTTAATTTCGGTCATTTCGATAGTTATTTCCTTCGTGTATCTCTGGAGCATATATCCGTGGCTTACCCTCATAATATTCGCCTGCGTCCCCTTTTTGCTGTTGGTCGCGATGTCGCTTCGAAAGAAGATGAAGGACGCCTTTATGAAGAGCCGTGTTTCGACAGCCCAGATAAACGCCTCGCTTGAAAGCAGTATTTCGGGAATACGCGTCACCAAGGCGTTCACCAACGCCGAAAAGGAAGAGGAAAAATTCGAGGTTGGAAACAAAGAGTTTGTAAGCTCACGACGTCAGGCGTACAAAGCCATGGGTCAGTTCCACTCGGCAACCTCATTTATCACCGACGTATTCAACGTTATCATACTTATCGCGGGAGGTCTTTTCCTCTACGCGGGGGAGATCGAGCTGGGTGACTACTCGGCGTTCATCGTCTCGGTCAACCTCTTTATCTCGCCGGTCATGACTCTCATCAACTTCATGGAGCAGTATCAGAGCGGAGTTACCGGCTTTGAGCGCTTCTGCGAGATAATGGACCAAGTGCCCGAGCAGGACGCTCCGGACGCCGTCGATATCGGAGAGGTTCAGGGAAACATTGAGTTCAAGAACGTGACCTACGGCTACGAAACGGGCAGTGACGTTCTCGACGACCTTTCGTTCAGCGTGAAAAAGGGAGAGACCTACGCGCTGGTCGGTCCGTCGGGTGGAAGTCGGATCGT
>JAZKZA010000018.1:0-8257 GCA_045612445.1 Eubacteriales bacterium
CACTATCACTGCTTGATGCTCTCTCGGTTGGCTACCAGCATAGCAACCGCGGGTGCGCTGATCAGTCCGATAAAGCCGAAGAGTCGAAACCCGACGTACATCGTGATTATCGAGAGCAGGGGCGGTATTCCCAGCTCCTTACCGATGAGCCTCGGCTCGACGAACTGTCGCACGAGCGACACGACGGCGTAGGTCAAGAGAAGTCCGATACCGAGCCTTGGGTCGCCCATAAGAAAGGATATCGCCGACCACGGCAGAAGCACCGTTCCAACGCCGAGGATCGGCAGAAGGTCTACCAGCGCGACCGCCGCCGCCGTTAGAAAGGCGTAGCTTACACCCATGAGAGAAAAGGCAACGAAAAGCTCCGCGAAGGTCAGCGCCATTATCAGAAGATAAGCTCTCGCCCAGCCGCGAAGCACCGGCGCGGCTCGTTCTCGGACGGCGTTGAAGCCTTTGACCGCGCCGCTCGGCAAAAGGGAGGCCAGCTCTTCTCTGCTCTGCCGTTTGCTGAAATAATAGCTTGCAATAAGCGTGACCGTCAGAGTCAGTATCGTAGTCGGCAGGGAGGACAAAAGCTTCAAGAGCACGTTGCCCACCTCGCTCAGCATCGCTTTAAGCTGACCGAAGATGGCGTCGGTCGCCGCGGCGTCTATCCCCTGACAGAACTCTTCAAGCTCACCGCCGCCGCGCAGGTCGCGTATTATCGGCAGGTGGGCAGTCAGGTCGGTCAGGTAGTCGGTCAGAGAGCTGAGCCCTCCGTCCGACGCCACCGACCCCAACGATTCGACCAGTCGAAGCACCTCGGTCAGCAATCTGCTTGCACTAAATATTATTATCAGCGCGAAAAGCGTCGTGAAAAGCAGTATCAAAAGGATACTGCAAACCGATGCCGGTACTTTTGCTCGCTTCGAAAGCCGCTCGGAGAGCGGAAGCACCAACGAGCCGAAGCCCCAAGCCACTATTATCGGCAAGGCGACCGGCAACGCGTATTTCATTGCAAGCCAGACGGCGAAAACACTACCCAACGCCAAAACGAGGGTCGCCGCGCGGCGAAAAAGTAAATTGTTCTCCATACGATAATAGTATTCCGCGACGGGCGTCATTATTTCGTGCCGACAAATATTACCGTTTTTCAAAAAACGTTCGACTCTCGCCGACCGTCTCTTGAAAAAGGCGCGGTTTATCTCTTCTCCCTATCAAAATGTCCGAAAAGCATCAAAAAAACGACCGCGCGAATCGACTCGACTTTTCGGTGCACACTACTATAATATATAGAGAATATTCCAAATAAAAGGAGAAATGAAAATGCACCAAAAAAGTGGGCCGGAGATCAGCGCCGGCAAAAAGACAAATTGGTCGGCAGACCTTTTTCGTGTCATAGTCGGCGACCGTTCGCAGGCAAACGACCGACTTATATCGGTCATCGCAGGGGTGGCGTTCGGTCTTATGGCGTATTTTTTCGGGAGCTGTGAGCTGCTTTTCGCCACCTATCCGCTCGGCGTTGCCCTGCTTTGCGCCGCCGACCGTCACCTGCCCTATATCTTCGCGGGGCTTTGCTTCTCGGCGTCCGCCACTACGCTTGATCCCGTCGTTTGTATCTCGAGCTACAGCGCGATCGTTGTGATCCGTATCTTTACCCGCCTTTTGGTAGACCGCACACTTCCCTCCGAGCGCAGCCCCGACACCGTCGAGCGGCTTCGCGAGGGCTATCGCTTACTCTTTTCCGAAAACGTTTATCTGAGAATGGCGTCTGCCTGTCTCGGCGCGTTTTGCCTTTCTCTCTACGCCGTGGTTGCCGGCGGATTTCGTTACTACGACCTTTTCGGCGTCTTTTTCGCCTTGGTTGCCGCCCCTGCCGCGACCTTCGTCTTTTCGTCCTACTTTGATCGCTCGCTCAAGGGTACTCGTCTTCGCGATCTTTCCACCCTATGCCTGCTCGTCGCGCTCGTCTATTCCTTGCGCGAGCTGACCTTTTTCGGGGTCTACGTCGGGGCGTTTGCCGCTTTTTTTGTAACTCTGTTTATAGGACGTCGACGCGGAATTCTTTTCGGTTGTCTTGCCGGTCTTTGCCTCGGTCTTGCCTTCAAGCCCATCTACGCTCCCCTTTTTATACTCGAGGCGGCTGCCGCCGGCGTGCTTTGGAACGTTTCCGCTCTTGCCGCCGCGACCGCCGGTTGCGTTGTCGGTATGATATGGGGGGTGTACGTCAACGGTCTTTCGGCGCTATCTGAGCTTTTGCCCGCCCTGCTTTGCGGCGCGATGGTGTTCGGCGCGGCGGACAAGCTCTCGCTGCTGACCTCAAGTCCCGAGCTGATACGAGCCAAAGAGGAGGACTGCGCCTCGCTTGAGCTTCTCGTTCGAGACGGAATAAACCGCTCCGACGAGGCGTCTATGAAGCGTCTCTCCTCTATGTTTGCCGAGCTTGCCGAGTCGTTTTACAACCTCAGCGACCGTCTTCGCCGACCGGCGGTGCTCGATCTGCGACGTATGTGTGACGGCGTTTTTGACAAACACTGTGCCGAGTGTTCCCGACACGAGCTTTGCTGGGGGGTCGAGTACGGTGCGACTCTCGACGTTCTCAACCGTCTGACCGCCGACCTTCACACCAAGGCGCGCACCGACCTTTCCTCGATCCCCGAATACCTGAAGGGTCGTTGTGAGGCGCTTCCTCAGATAATTTCGCAGATCAACGAAAACTGCGCCCGACTGACCGAGCACGCCCTTATGTGCGACCGTACCGGCGTTTTTGCCCTCGATTACGACGGCATTTCGCGAATACTCTCGGAGGCGCTTGAATCAGGCAGGGCAAACTATATCATCGACGATGGCTGTGCCGAGCGAGTCGTTTCCTGCCTCAAGCGGCTTAGGTTTGCTTACAGCGGGGTGATTGCCTACGGCGGTCGCAAAAAGTCGGTGGCTATCAAGGGTCTTGACCCCTCGCGCGCCCGGATCTCGGTGGGCGAGCTTCGCGAGAAGCTGGAGGAGGCGGTCGGTTCCCCTCTTGCCGAACCGGTATTTACTCCCGTCGGCTCAAAGCTGGACGTTACCGTTTCGTCGCGCCGAAGATACCGTGCCGACTGCCACAGCTATTCTATCTCGGCGACTGAGGGAGGCTCGACGTCGGTCTGCGGCGACAGCGTCGTATCGTTCGACACCGACGGCGACTATTTCTACTGTCTTTTGAGCGACGGCATGGGCTCGGGCAAGGAGGCGGCGTTTAGCTCACGAGTGTCCTGTATGTTCCTCGAGAAGATGCTTTCGGCGGGTAACCGAAGCGAGACCGCCATCAAGCTGCTCAACAGCTTTATGAGCGAGCGCGACGGCAGCGCACGTCACGAAAGCTCAGCAACACTTGACCTGCTTGAGTTTGACCTGCTCGACGGTCGTATCGCCGCTATCAAGAGCGGGGCGGCGCCGACCTACGTTCTGCGCGGGCAGAACTGCTTCAAGCTGAAGTCAAGGACCGTTCCGCTTGGAATCATCGACCGAGCCGACACCGAACGCCTCCCCTTCGAGATCGAGGGGGGAGACCGAGTTATAATGATCAGTGACGGCGTGACGCAGGGTCGCGAGGACTGCGCGTGGCTGATAACCCTGCTTGCTACCTTTGGAAAGGAAGTGCCCGAGCGCCTGGCAAGGCGTATCGCCGAGCGCGCCCGCGCCGAGGGCAGCGACGACGACATCACCGCCGTCGTCGTTGAGATAGCGTAAAAAAGAACACCGAAGACGAGTCTTCGGTGTTCTTTTTTATTTTAAGACAGCTTACGTCCGGCAAGCACTCCCATGACCGACGCCATCATAAGTCCGCGCGTCCAACCCGACGAGTCGCCGAGACAGTAGAGTCCTGCCACGCTGGTGTTCAGCTCGGCGTCCATTCGTATGCGGTTACTGTAAAACTTCAGCTCGGGCGAATAAAGCAGCGTTTCGTACGAGGCAAAGCCGGGGACGACCACGTCCACCGCCTCGATGAACTTTATTATATTCGTCATCGTTCGGTAGGGTATCGCGGCGGTGATGTCTCCCGCCACGGCGTCCGGAAGCGTCGGTCGGACGTTCGACTGCTCAAGCTCCTTCTGCCACGTCCTCTTGCCGTCCAGAATATCTCCGAAGCGCTGAACGAGTATGTGTCCCGCGCCCAGCATATTGGTCAGCTCGCCGATCTTTTGCGCGTAGGCGATCGGCTGGTTGAAGGGCTGATTGAAGTTGTGCGAGCAAAGGATGGCAAGGTTGGTGTTCGGAGACTTGAGGTCCTTATACGAATGTCCGTTGACGACGGCGAGGTCGTTGTCGTAATTCTCCTGACTGACAAAGCCTCCGGGGTTCTGACAGAAGGTCCTGACCTTGTTCTTGAAGGGACGGGGGTAGCCGATGAGCTTGGACTCGTACAGAACCTTATTGACCTTCTCCATGACCTCGTTGCGCACCTCAACGCGAACGCCGATATCGACCGTTCCGGGCTGATGCGCGATGTTATACTCGGCGCAGATCTTCTCGAGCCAATCGGCACCGCGACGACCGCCCGCGATGACCGTGTCGTCTGCCAATATCTCGAAGTCACGTCCGTTTTGCGTCGCCTGAACGCCGAGACAACGACCGTCCTTTAATATTATATTACGACATTCGCAGCCGAAGAGTATCTCAACGCCATTCTCGAGCAGATGCTTTTCGATGGCGTAGTATATTTCGTGATTCTTCTCTGTTCCGAGGTGACGGATCGGGCAGTCGACCAGTTTCAGTCCTGCGCTGATGGCGCGCTTTCTGATGTCCTTGACCTCCTCCTCGTTTCCGATGCCCTCGATCTTACCGTCAGCACCGAACTCAAGGTAGATGCCGTCGGTGTACTCTATGGTCCTCTGGACGAGGTCCTCTCCGACGAGGCTGGGCAGGTCTCCGCCGACACTTGCCGACAGCGACAGCTTACCGTCCGAAAACGCTCCCGCGCCCGAAAATCCGGTGGTTATATGGCAATAGGGCTTGCAGCTGACGCAATGACCGACCTTAGCCTTGGGGCAATGTCTTTCTTCAACGGCTCTTCCCTTTTCGATAATGACGATCTTTTTCTTGCTTCCACGGCGAAGCATCTCAATGGCGGTGAAAATACCGGCAGGTCCGGCACCGACTATAACGGTATCAACTTTTTTGTTCATTGTCTTACCTCTTTTCTTTCACGGAGCTGACTTCATTTTATCATACCGAGAGGGGCTTTGTCAAGCAAATAATTTGTCGTATCGCTCTTGAAAGTCGCTCGGCGATGTGATATAATATTATTTATATTATTGTTGACGAATGGGGGTAAAACGGTGAAACGAAAGATCTTTGTCTTGATCCTCGCGCTTGCCCTGCTTGTGCTTGGCGTTACCTCCTGTGCCGCGTCTACGCTTGAGTCGAGCCGGAGCCTGACGGTCAGCGGTCTTACCGTGGACGTCTACTCAAGCCACGGCGAGATCGTTAGGCTCACCGTGAGGGAGGGAGACCGAGTCAAGGTCAGCCTCGACTGTCGCGGAAGTGACGTCACCGTTACCGACCTAAACTTTGACGGGTACGACGATATTCGGGTCACCTCGTCGGTCAGGTCGGGTAGCTACGATTGTTTTTTGTATCAGGAAAAGATACACAGCTTTTCGGGGAACGCCGAGCTGAGTGCGCTGATCGATCCAATCTGGGATCACGAAAACCGACAGATCGCCTGTCGGGTGCATAAGATCGCGTACTATTCAGAAAAGCCGGGAGAGGTCTCGGGCTACCGAGAGACGCGAGGCAATGCCGTCTGGCGCTTTGAGGGCGGTGTTCTAAAGCAGATCAGCGAGTCGGGTATCTATCACGACTCGGACGGAGAGCTTTACTGCGTTTACAAAGCCACGCTTCATAACGGAGAGCTCTACTACGACTACGCCGCTGAAAAATGGTATTACAGTGCCGACGAGCTGGCAAAAGCCGGTCACGTTTGGTGATTATTTGAGGAAAATGCTATGAAGATTACCGATATTCTTGCCGCACACCGCACCACGCTCTCCTTTGAGGTCTTCCCTCCCAAGACGAGCGATAGGTTTGAATCGGTGCAGGCGGCGTCGCTCGAGATCGCGGGATACAAGCCCGATTTTATGAGCGTTACCTACGGCGCGGGCGGCGGTACGAACAACCGCTTCACCTCTGCCATCGCCTCGCAGATCATCGCGCAGAGCGGAGTGACCGCCATGGCGCACCTGACCTGCGTCGGTTCGGACGAGCAGACGATCGAGTCGCGTATCTCCGAGTTTTCGGAGTTGGGGATCGAAAACGTCCTTGCTCTGCGCGGAGACCTCCCTGCCGACGCCGCCCGAAAGGCTTGGAAGTACAGTCACGCCAACGAGCTTGCCGCCGAGCTGACCTCGCGAGGATTCTGCGTTGGCGGCGCGTGCTACCCCGAGGGACATCCCGAATCTCCCTCGCTCGACTCCGATATCGAGTTTTTGAAGCGCAAGGTGGACTGCGGCTGCTCGTTTTTGACCACACAGATGTTTTTTGATAACTCGAAGTACTACCGCTTCCTCGAAAAGGTCGCCGCGGCGGGTATCAACGTGCCTATCGTGGCGGGCATCATGCCGATCATCAGCGCCAAGCAGATAAAAAGGAGCTGTGAGCTTTCGGGAACGGTCATGCCGCGCGTATTTCTCGATATAGTCGACCGCTACTCGGATGACCCCGCGTCGATGACCGAGGCGGGTATCGTCTACGCCTGCGCACAGATAATCGACCTTCTCGCACACGGCGTTTCGAATATCCACGTTTACGTTATGAACAAGCCCGAAACGGCGGCGAGAATACGCCGTGATCTTGGGCACATACTTCCCTGCCATGATTGAAATTCTATCGCTCACGGGTGACCGCATAGCCGTGCCGAGACGAGACGTTCTTTCCTATCTCGGAATGGCGGGAGCCTCACAGAACGGTCTTGATGGCGAGATCGATGAATGTATAAACGAAGCGTTATCGGTGATAACGTTTCGCACCTGCTATGAAAGCTATCCTATAAATATATGCGGAGATCATATCTCGCTTGGATTTGCCGAGACCGATAGCGCAGACCTTGCCGAAAGGCTTGAGGGCTGCTCGTCGGTGATACTGATGGCGGCAACGCTCGGCATCGGTCTTGACCGACTCATTTCCCGCTATTCCCTGACCGAGCCCTCGAGAGCCGTCATACTTCAAGCGGTCGGATCGGCGGCGATCGAGGCGTGCCTTGACCGCGTTTGCTATGAGCTTTCGCTCAAAAATAAGACGAGAGAACGCTTTTCCTGCGGCTACGGAGACCTCGATCTCTCGCTCCAGCGCGATATATTTGCCGCGCTGGGCTGTGAAAAACTGATCGGAGTCACGCTGAACGATTCGCTTTTGATGTCCCCGAGCAAGTCGGTAACGGCAATTATTGGGGTTGAATAACACTAATTTTATCACGAAAACGGGAGGTAAAAGCCGTTGATAAACGCGAAGGAATTTGATAGACTTATAGAACAAGTGTTCGCGGAACACAAGGAAATAAATGCGCCAAATTGCGATCAACGCGAAAAATTGCGTGTTTTAGCCGAATTTTTGCTCGAAGAGAACGAAAAACACAACCTTACAGCCATCAGAACGCTTGAAGGCGTGGTAAAAAAGCATATATTCGATTCTATCTGCATCGAAAAATATACACCCGAAGGTGCTAAGATCATCGACGTCGGATCGGGCGCCGGCTTCCCTTCTCTGCCTCTGGCAGTAATGAGACCCGACCTTTCGGTGACGCCGCTGGACAGCACCGAGAAGAAGGTCGATCACATCAAAAAGGCAGCCGAGCTGATGGGACTTAAAAACGTCACCCCGATAGTTGGCCGCGCCGAGGAGCTCGCAAAAACCACCGAGAAACGTCAGAGCTACGACGTTGCCGTTGCAAGGTCGGTCGCGGCGTTGCCGGTGCTGTCTGAGCTGTGTCTGCCGTTCGTGAAGATCGGAGGGCTTTTCCTCTCGATGAAATCCGCCTCCGCCGCCCACGAGATCGAAGAGTCAAAAAGCGCCGTAAAAAAACTGGGAGGCTCGCCGGTTGAGATCGTCACTCTTTACAATGACCCGGACGACGGAGACCGTTGCTTGTTTATATCAAAGAAAAAATCACAAACGCCGCCAGACCTGCCTCGCAGATACGCTCAAATAAAGAAAAAACCGCTTTGAAAACCACCGCGAATGTTTCACGTGAAACGTTCGCGGTGGTTTTTTTGAAAAATGTTTCACGTGAAACATCGGG
>JAZKZA010000019.1:0-6352 GCA_045612445.1 Eubacteriales bacterium
GCATCTGCCGTTGCGGGGTTTTCACCAACAGCGCGCAGATTAAGTCCGACTCTCGTTTTCTTCAGGAAGAAGTGAACAATGACCGCAATTATAACCGCAACGTATACCAAAAAACCAAACGAGAAGAAGGTCTGACCGAAAAGCCCGAGGCTGTCAGAGAGGAATGGTATTTTTTCCTTGAACGCCTTTGAGGTGGCTTCGAGATAGATCGAGCCGTCCTTGCCGAAAAAGCTCAAGAGTGAGCCGCCGTAGAAATCTCCAAGGCCTACGCCAAGCGTTGTCAGCGCAAGTCCGACGACGTTCTGATTTGCCTTAAGGGTTATGGTCAAGAAGCTATAAACCAACGCGATCAGCGTCGATCCAAGCAGCGATGCAAGCAAAGCAACAATGATGCAAAGGATCGGTATGGGAGCGATCCCCGCCGTTTCACAAGTGTGCTCATACAAAAATCCGCCGATAATTCCCGAGATACCGCCAATATACATAATGCCGGGTATACCGAGGTTAAGATTTCCGCTTTTTTCGGTCAAGATCTCACCAACAGCACCAAAAAGCAACGGCGTTCCATTGATGATAGCTGTGGCAACAAAGCCCATGAGGTATTCAAGCGTGAACATTCTTTTCTACCTCCTTGTCTTCCTTTTCCGTTCTGCGGCGGAAATGAACGTTATAGCTGACGAAGAACTCACTTGCTACAACGAAAAGTATCATAATACCTGTCAAAACGTCTCCGATATTTGAAGCTCCGGGCATTTCCGTTCCCAGGTCAGAAGCGATCTGTCCGGCTCCGCGCTGCAAGAAGCAGACGAGAAGCGACGAAAATACCATTATTATCGGATTGAACTTAGACATCCACGAGACCATGATTGCAGTAAATCCGTTTCCTCCAACCAGCGTGGTAGATACCGTATGGCTGTTTCCCGAAACGAGTAGCCAACCCATAACTCCGCACAGAGCGCCGGAGATAAGAACCGTTCTGATTACTACCTTCTTTACGTTTATTCCGATATATCTCGCCGTGTTCTCGCTCTCTCCAACGACCGATATCTCGTATCCCTGCTTACTGCGCTTGAGATAAACGTAAACCAAAGCCGTGATAACAGCAACGATAAGAATAATGATCAGCTGCTTCCTTCCAAAAAGCGTGGGAAGCCAACCGTTCTTAGTGTCCGAGTTAAGCGGATTCAGATATCCGTGGCTGGGGTCCCAGAACAGGAGGAAGAAGCTAACGAGCTGCATTGCAACGTAGTTCATCATAAGTGTGAAGAGCGTTTCGTTAGTGTTCCAGATCGCCTTAAAAAATCCGGGAATACCCGCCCAAAGAGCACCCGCAACCGTACTTGCGACAAGCATTATGATTATCGTCACAAACGACGGCATCGAATCCTTAAGATAGAACATACACGCAACGCTGGCAAGCATTCCGATAAGAACCTGTCCTTCAGCTCCCGTGTTCCAGAATCTCATCTTAAACGCAGGCGTTACTGCAACCGAAATGCCAAGCAATATAGCAGCTGACTGAAGCAGATTCCAAAACTTTCCGGGTGTTCCGAAGCTACCGTTTATGATCGACCCGAATACGTTGATAGGATTGACTCCGGTAAGCAACATAGTTATAATCGCACAGAAAACTATTCCGCACAAAATGACCGTTGACCTTATCAAAAGCGACTTTTTCAAGGAAAGATCGGAGCGCTTCGTTATGTATATAAGCGGCTCACGCTTAGTGCGCTGCTTTTTCTCTACAGTGTTCATTGCTCGATCTCCTTTCCTTTTTTAGTGTTGGTCATAAGGTATCCTATCTCGTTCTTAGTGGTGCTTCTGGCGTCTATGATATCGCTGACACAACCGCCGCCAATAACGAGTATCTTATCGCAAAGGTCTATCAGAACGTCAAGATCTTCTCCAACGAAGATGACTGCAACACCCTTCTTTTTCTGCTCATTGAGCAGATCGTAGATAAGATAGGACGAGTTTATATCAAGTCCTCTAACGGGATATGCCGCCATAAGAAGCGTCGGCGACGACGAGATCTCACGTCCGAGAAGGACCTTCTGAACGTTTCCTCCCGAGAGGCGTCTGACAGGCGTATCTGCGCTGGGCGTAACGACCTCAAGCTCTTGTATTATGCGGTTTGCAAGCTCTGTGGGCCCCTTTCTTTCAAGGAACACCGACTTTCCGCGTCGGTAGCTACGAAGCATCATATTATCAACTACGCCCATGTTTCCGACAAGACCCATTCCAAGTCTATCCTCGGGAACAAAGGAAAGTCTTACTCCAAGCTCTCTGATCTGAAGCGGAGTCTTATCTCTCAGCTCCTCCTCAACACCGGTTTTGGGGTTATTGTATATAATGCTTCCGCCGTCCAGCTTCTGAAGTCCGGCGATAGCCTCGAGCAGCTCTCTTTGTCCGCTTCCCGCGATTCCGGCGATTCCGAGTATTTCTCCCGCATTGACAGAAAAGCTTACGTTATCGAGTAGCTTAACGCCATCACGGTTTTTACAGTCTATATTAACAACGCGAAGACGCTCGGTGGGGTTTACGGGATCGGGGCGGCTGATATTGAGCTCAACCTTCTTTCCGACCATCATCTCAGTCAAGCTTTCCTCGGTTGCCTCCGAGGTGTTGACCGTTCCGATATACTCTCCGCGACGAAGAACCGCAACCTTATCCGAAAGCTCAAGGACCTCATGAAGCTTATGTGTTATGATAATGATAGCCTTTCCGTCAGCTCTCATACGGCGCAGAATATCAAAAAGCTTCTGCGTTTCCTGGGGAGTCAATACGGCGGTCGGCTCATCGAGAATCAGAATATCTGCTCCTCTGTAAAGCACCTTAATGATCTCAACCGTCTGCTTCTCGGATACCGACATGTCATATATCTTCTTTTTGGGATCAATATTAAATCCGTATTTATTGCTGATCTCGAGAACCTGCTTTTCAATCTCGTCAAGCTTGAAGCGTCCCTTGCCGTCAAGACCCAGAACGACGTTCTCTGCAGCGCTGAAAAGATCCACCAGCTTGAAATGCTGATGTATCATTCCGATCTTATAATCAAAAGCATCGTGAGGCGAATTTATGACTACCTCTTTACCGTCAACCAAAATATGACCCTGATCGGGGTGATAGATGCCCGAGATCATATTCATCAAGGTCGTCTTTCCGCTTCCGTTTTCACCAAGCAGTGAAAGGATCTCACCCTTATACACCTTGAGATTGACGTTTGAGTTTGCAACCACAGACCCAAAGCGTTTGGTTATCCCTCTCAGCTCAATCGCTATATTATTCATATCCGCAAATTCCTCTCAAAAGCGAATTTTTTATAAGAAAGCAAAGGCCCTTTGCGCTCTTATAAAAAGTCCGCAAAAATAACAAAAAACCCAACGGGATGCCGCTTTTGCGGCATCCCTGAGGGTAATCAAAAATTATCGTTCTTAGTTGTTAGCGGCAGGAACGGTAATGCCGTCGATAATGATATCGAAGTACGGAGCCGAACGCTTGTCCGAAGCAGACTCATCAAAGTAACCGTCGTGGATAACGTTGGTATCCTTGGTGAAGTTAGCATCGGTGTCAACGTCTGCAAGATACTCGGTCAGAGTCTGACCGCCGACGGTGAACTTCGAGGTGTCAAATACCTTGATCTCGCCTGCCTTGAATGCAGCGATAGCGGCATCGATGGCTGCCTGAGTTCCCTCTGCAGCAACAGCGGTGTTGAGCTCGGTCAGAGCAACGGCACCCTCGTTGAATCCGCCGCACCAGTCGTAGGGGATCTCATTGCCCTTACCTACCATAGTCTTCTCGATGATCATGGTCATATAGGGGACCCAGTTGATCTTCGAGGAGATCAGAGCGGTGTTCGGAGCGATGCTCGAGGTGTTGATATTGTAAGCAACGTTCGGAACACCTGCAGTTTCACAAGCCTTGGGAGCACCCTCGGAGTCGGCGTGCTGGCTTATCAGCTTGCAGCCGGCAGCGATAAGGGTCTCGGCAGCGGTCTTCTCGAGAGCGATGTCGAACCAAGAGTTGGTGTACTCAACCTGCATGGTTACGGTAGGAACGATCGAACGAACGCCAAGGAAGAAGGAGGTGTATCCCGAGATAACCTCTGCATAGGGCCAAGCGGCAACATAGCCGATCTTAGCCTCTTCAGCGGTAAACTCGCCGGCGTCGATCATTTCCTTCAACTTCATACCGGCAGCGATACCGGCAATGTAACGACCCTCGTAGATCGAAGCGAAAGCATTGTGGAAGTTGGGAAGCTTCTTGGTGTGAGCCTTAGTTCCGGTTGCGTGGCAGAACTGAACCTCAGGATAATCCTCAGCAGCCTGGATCATGAAGTCCTCATGACCGAAAGAATCGGCGAAGATAAGATCGCAGCCTTCCTCGACAAGCTCGACCGCCGCGTCGTAGCACTCGGGACCTTCGTCGATGTCGACCTTCATGATGATCTGATCCTTGGTAAGACCAAGAGCAGCTGCGGCAGCGTTTGCGGCATCAATGAAGTTCTTGTCGTAGGTCGAGTTTTCATCGTGCAGGAAGATAAAACCTACCTTGAAATCTTCGTTTCCTCCCGAGCAGGACGTGAATCCGATCATAAGACCGGAGACCATCAGAACTGCGAGAGACAGAGCAAGAATTTTCTTGAACATTGCTGTTCCTCCAAAATAAAATATTATTTTCAGAGATTTCTCTCTGATTGACACGAATAAGCGCGGACAACGGGAAGTTAGTTCAAACCCTAACCATCCGCTAATATTAAATCAATTATAACAAACAATTCTACAATTGTCAATGATAATTTTATCTTATCGTCACAATTTTGCGCTTTACGTCAAATATCACGTCTGCCGTCCTCTCCAAAGTCGCATACGCTTATACTCAACGTTCACCAACGTATCCTCCGAAAGCGGGTGATCGGGCATTGCAAGCTCAAAAAGCTTATCCTCGGCAAAGATCAAGGACCTTGTTCGTGCAGACAGGTGAAGCTCATACTCGCTCTTGGGGTTTGGTCCGTGAGTTCCCATTATCATCACGTCGAAATCTCCGGACAGATCTCCGCTCTCAAGATACGAAGACCCGACGTAGACCGCCCGACTCATACCGTACTCTATCTCAAGTGACAAAAGAGGTTGCGTCGATCTGTCTATATAACCTACTTCGTTAAGCACGAGCTTTCCCGAGGTGAACACCGTCAGGTCGTCCTGCGGCAAATAGAACTCGGCGCGAACGCCGTGCGCCTCTGCCGTTTTCAATATCTCGCTTGCAATATAAAACTCTTGCTCGTCGGTCGGCTCAGGCAACCATATCGAGCGAAGCTTTACACTTGACATAAGACGCTCGGTCGAGCTTCGGTGTCGGTCGTGGTAATGAGTCAACACAAGCACCTCGATCTCGGTCGCCGACTCCCTCTCTCTTGCTATCTCAACGGCGTCGGCGTAGTTCGAATACGAGCCGTCGGTGAAGTCGAAAAGCACCACCGTTCCGTTTTGAGAGACCATCAGCATTTCTCTCTCACCGCGCCGCAGATAAGAAAGATACAACTCGTCCGCTCCTGCCGCATTGGTAACGGTAAGACAAACTGCAAAAGCTATGACTGCAACGACGGGAGGCACAAGTGCAATGATCTTATGCCTCAGCTTTACCGTAACTACCACAGCCATCGTAATGCAAAGCAAGACGACTATGACCGCTGCAAAGTCGTATTCGAGGGAAACGGTTATACCTCTGAGATCGGCAAGGCGGTAGGTCAGCTCTATCATCAGCTTTCCAAGCTCTCCGGCAAGAGCGGACAAGGCGTCGCCGACGAACGGAATGCCGCCAAAAGCAAGACTTGCCAACGAAAGTGCCATAAACACGCTCGTCATAGGTGAGGCGTAAAGATTTGCAATCGGCGCGACCAACGACAGCTCACCAAAGCAAAGCCAGCTAAAAAGAACTATTGACAGAACTGCCGCAAGAGTGACGGCGAGCGACGTGCTTATCCATCTCAAGACTGTTTTCAAAGCAGAGGTCGCAAGTCGGTCCTTCTGCCTTCTTTTGAAGAGCTGCTTTACGTACGGCAAGGCAACGATGATCCCCAAGGTTGCAAGAAACGACATCCAAAATCCGGCATCAGCGGCAGAAGACGGTATTACAGCCATGATACCGGCGCACACTGCAAAGAGAACGGTTATCGGATCTGACGGAGACGACGCGAGAAAAGACAAGTATACCACCGTTAGCATAACTGCGGCACGAAGAGCCGAGATCTGAAATCCCGACAGCACCAGATACCCGAGCATGACCGCCGGTGCAACACAGCATCTTACCGTTTTGGGCAATCGTATCAGTCGCAACAAAAGCTCAAGTATTC
>JAZKZA010000020.1:0-4028 GCA_045612445.1 Eubacteriales bacterium
GTGCCGAGCTTCGTTACCGCGAGCGCGAGGAGATGTTCGGAACGGAGATGTTCCGCGAGGTCGAGAGATCGGTGCTGCTTCGTAACGTTGACCTGAGATGGATGGATCACATCGACGCGATGGACGACCTGCGCAGCGAGATCGGTCTTCAGGCGTATGCGCAGCGAAACCCCATCAACGAGTACCGTATAACCGGTGCGGATATGTTCGACGAGATGATCGCCGAGATCCGCGAGGGTACGGTCAGAACGATACTTTCGGTCATTCCGCGCGAGAAGGCGGTGCAAAGAGTTCAGGTCGCCCGTGAGACGGGAGAGGGATTTTCGGGTCAGAGACGCCGGGTCGTCAAAAGACCTCCCGCACAGAAGCCGAAGGGGATAACCGTTTCGGGCAAGGAAAAGATCGGTCGTAACGAGCCCTGTCCCTGCGGATCGGGCAAGAAATACAAGAACTGCTGCGGCGCAAATCACGGCGCGCAGTAAGATAACAGAGGATCGTCATGGGATTTGGATTGACATTTATAGGATATCTCCTGACCTTCCTGCTTTCTTTGGCGGGAGGTTACGGATGCTATCCCGCGCTTATCGGTTGTTTGGTACTGCTTTACGCGCAGACCAAGCTGACCGAATATGAGAAAAGCTTCAAATATTCTTTTTTTGTAACCGTACCGATGCTGATCTGCGCTGTTTTCAGCGCTTCGGTATCGTTGGCGGAGCTTATGGGAACGACGCTTCCCGGATTTCTCGGCTCTGACGTGACCAAGACGGCGATAAGGTATGCAGACACGGCATTCAAGCTCGTTTTCCACGCCCTGCTGTTCCTTGCAATAGCCGGTATCGCTCAGAACACGGGACTTGACAAGATCAAGCGCGCGTCGTATCGAAATCTCGCCGTTTACGGAGTGTACTTCGCCTTGGCGTCCGTCGCCGCGATGCTTCCTGCGGGGCTTGATATCGCGCCGTATCTTTTCATCGCACAGTTTGCATTGTATCTTATATGCGTGGCGCTGAACGCGTCAACTCTCTTTTCCTGCTATATGTATATATGCGACGAGGGAGATCAGGATATGAAGGCGAAGCCGTCCAGATTCGAGTCGGTGAACCGCTGGCGCGAGGAGTTTGACCGACGTGAGGAAAAGGCGCGCCGTGCAAGTCTTGAGTATCGAGCCGAAAGAATGGCGAAGCAAGAGGAAAAGCTTAAAAAGAAAAACGAAAAGAAAAAGAGATAAGGAGGGTGAACGGTGCAACCGAAAGAAAAAAGATTCAATAAAAAAATGGGATTTAATTTACTTCTCTTGTCGGCAGTTTTCTATTTCTTGCCCGACTTTATAATGATCGACCTGTTGCCCGACATTATCGGATACGTTCTGGCGGCTATAGGTATGACCATGCTTGCCGATATCTGCGACGATCTGGATCTGGCAAGACGAAAGTTCATGCAGCTCATCTTGTTGGGAGCGGCGAGACTGTTCGGCCTGTTTGCCGTGTTTGCTCTCTTTGACAACAAGGAGCGCCCCACCGCGATACTGATGATGACCTTTATTATGGCACTGGTCGAGTGTCTACTGCTTATACCGGCTGTGGTCTCGCTTTCGGAGGGGCTTTTGTACCTCGGAACGAGGCACGACGGCTCTGCCGTTTTCACCGATCCCCGTAAAAAACGCATCGGCGGCAGAAGCTATACCGACCGTGTTACGAGACAGACCGTGATCTTCATTCTTCTGAAGAACGCGCTTTCGGTAGCCCCCGAGCTTCTGTCTCTTTCTACCGGCGAGAACTTTCAGTCGTACACTTATCAGCTTTACGATCAGGTGAACGTTTTGCGAGTTTTTGCGATGATCGCGGTGTCGATCGCGGGTATCGTTTGGCTTTGCCGCATCGTTAAATATTTGAAAGCGGTGATGTCTGATGCGCCGTTTATGGAGAGTATCGCCGAGAAATACCAAACCGAGGTACTGCCAAACGAGTCGTTGTTTATGCGCCGACGCTTGTCGATCGCATTTCTGATACTGACCGTCGGAGCTTTTGCCGCGATGGATTTTTACATTGACGGAAACGACGGTATCAATATAATTCCCGACGTTATCTGCGCTGCCTGTATGCTGATCGGCGTGCTTATCGCGACCAAGAAGGGAAACAAGTGGCGTTTGCCGACGGTTTATACATCGGTGACGTACGGAGTCGTTTCGACTCTCACTTGGAAGTTCAACTACGATTTTACCTACGCGTATACCGCAAAGGACGTCTCGCGCGAGCCTTTGGCAAACACGCTTTGGAAGATACTGACGTCAGCGTCGGTTCTTGAAGCGGTACTGTTCATTTCGATGACGGTTTTCGTCGTGCTCTCCCTTGATGCCACGATAGAGGAGCACACCGGTTATATGCCGCGTCACCCCTCTATCGATCCCGTCGAGCGAGCAAGACAGATACATACGAGGCTTCGCCGAACCCTGCGAGCATCGCTGATCGTGGCGTTGTTGGTCGGGGGCGCTTGTGTGCTTCGCGTTTGGATGTTCTGCTCCGAGAGCTTGCTTTCAGACCTGTCCTGGATCATCGAAATGCTGCTTTCGGGCGCGTTTGCAACCGTTTTCGCCGTCTCTCTTTCCCGAATTAAAGAGGCTGTCGAAGAAAAATATATGCTTTTGTAATAAGAGCGTATCTTCTTGCAAATAATGATCTTGTAGTCCCCCGCGGAAATCAAGATAATTATTTGAGGTGCATCGTGCAGAATCAGAACCAGAACAAGAATCAGAATCAGAACCAGAACAAGAATCAGCAGAGCCAGAACCAGAATCAGAACAAGAATCAGCAGAACAACAATCAGAATCAGAATCAGCAGAATCAGAACCGCTCGCGCGGTTAAGTCCTGCCGCGCCGCCGCAAAGCGGCGGCGTACATAATACATATAGAAAGAAACTAAAGCTCAAATGTCAACTCTCGAACAAAGATATCTCGCGGCAAAGCGAGCGTTGTTTGACCGCGTATATTCGGGTCTCAACGAAAAGCAAAGAGAGGCGGTCTGCACCGTCAACGGTCCTCTTCTCATTCTCGCAGGCGCGGGAAGCGGTAAGACGACCGTTCTCGTTCGCCGCATCGTTCATATCATAAAATACGGAAACGCTTATTTCGACGTCAGAGTTCCGGTCGGCTTGACCGAGAGCCGCGTGTCGGAGCTTGAGCGCGCCGTCGGTCTGCCCGTCGAGGAGATCGAAGACAACATACTGCCCGAGTTTATCAGTGACCCCTGCCCGCCGTGGAGAATGCTTGCCATAACCTTTACAAACAAGGCGGCAAACGAGATACGTGAGCGTCTTGCCGTGTCTCTTGACGAGCAGGCGGCAAGCGAGATCTGGGCGGGAACCTTCCACGCGATGTGTATGCGTATCCTTCGTGCAAACGCCGAATCCGCGGGTCTTTCAAGCGGCTTTACCGTCTACGACACCGACGACACGAAGAAGGCGGTTCAGAATGCTATGAAGGAGCTTTCTATCGACGAAAAGATGCTTCCCATCAAGTCGGTAGTCAACGCCATCAGCCGCGCCAAGGAAAAGCTGATGACCCCCGAGCAGTATGCGGCAGAGGTCGGTCAGGAGTATCGCCTTCAGCAGATAGCAAAGATATATAAGCAGTATCAAAAGGCACTTCGTGCTTCAAACGCGCTCGACTTTGACGATATAATCATGCGAACGGTCGAGCTTTTTCGCGACAACGGTGAGGTTCGTGAGCGTTATGCACAGCGCTTCCGCTACGTCAGCGTTGACGAGTTTCAGGATACCAACGAGGCGCAGTTCGAGCTTGTCGCGTTGCTCTCATCGGGTCACCGTAACATTATGGCGGTTGGAGACGACGACCAGTCCATCTACCGCTTCAGAGGCGCGACGGTCGAGAACATTCTCGGCTTTGACCGCAGCTACCGCGATGCCTCGGTCGTAAAGCTCGAGCAGAACTATCGCTCGACTCAGACAATTCTTGAGGCGGCGAACAGCGTTATATCGCACAACGAGGGTCGTCGCGGCAAAACTCTTTGGA
>JAZKZA010000021.1:0-5955 GCA_045612445.1 Eubacteriales bacterium
TGAGGCGTCTGAGACGGCGAGAAACAGCTTTGCCGAGGAAATGGTGCTTCAGACCGAGGACTATACCTCGGGCGGCATCCTTCGCTTTCCCGATACCGAGGCAGACGTTCGTCTGGCACTCGACGGAGCTGCAGGGTCTGCAAACTTCGAGGTCTGGCAGAAGGCGCAGGAGGATCCCGAGCTCAAGGGCATGGGAACGACTCTCGTCGGTGCTTTCATTATGACGTCTCCGCTTCGCGTCTGGTCGGTAAACGTGGGAGACAGCCGTCTTTATAAGATAAACGGAAGCGGTATCGAGCAGCTGACCCGAGATCACTCCTACATACAGTATCTGGTCGATATCGGCGAGATAACCGAGGCAGAGGCGGAAAAGCGCACCGACCGTAATATAATAACGAGAGCTATCGGTATCTCGGTCGGCGTTCAGACCGATATTGCCGAGCTCCGGGTCAAAAAGGGAGACTGCCTGCTGCTCTGCTCGGACGGTCTTTCGGGAATGCTGACGTCGGACGAGATATACGGCGCGGCGTCCTCCGATGCAAGCCTTGAGGAAAGAGCCAAGAAGCTGGTCTCGCTGGCAAATCAAGCCGGCGGAGACGACAATATAACTGTCCTTATGGCGGAGCTTTGATATGGATAAGATGATAGGAAAAACGCTTGGCGGGCGTTATAAAATAGTCAGCGTCGTCGGAGTTGGCGGAATGGCGACCGTTTACGGCGCTTTTGATACCGTCGGTTGTGAGGCGGTGGCGCTCAAGCTCTTAAATCTTGAGTGTTGCCCCGAGTCGGCTCGGGACGAGGCAACAAGAAAGTTTTTTGCCGAGGCTGAAAAGATGTGTCAGCTGAACCACCCGAATATCGTCAACATCAAGGGAGTCTCCGGCGAGGACGAGCCGCCGTATTTCGTAATGGAGTACGTCGAGGCGAATACGCTGAAAACGAGAATAGACGAGTTTGGCGCACTGCCGCCCGAGGAGATAATACATTATACCAAGCAGATACTTCACGCCCTGATGCATACTCACGGTCGTGATATGATACACTGCGACGTCAAGCCGCAAAATATTATGCTGTTGTCCGACGGCGGTATTAAGCTGACCGACTTCGGTATTGCCCGAATGATAGATTCCTCGGATAACGTCGAGTCGGACAAGGCGGTCGGAACGGTATATTATATCAGCCCCGAGCAGGCGTCGGGCAGAGTTATTGACGGCAGGTCGGATATATATTCGCTCGGCGTTATGATGTACGAGATGGCGACCGGACGACTGCCCTTTTCGGCAGAGGATACGTCGACCGTCTCGCGTATGCATATCGAGCAGTCGCCGATACGTCCGAGAGTTCTCGACCCCGAGATACCCTTCGGACTTGAGCAGATAATCCTGCACGCGATGGAGAAAACGCCCTTCATGCGATTCGAGAACGCCGAGGAGATGCTCGAAGCCATCGAAACGCTCGAGAACTATCCCAACGTCGAGTTTGACTTTAACCGAGAGCCGGATGAGGACGTTCTCGCAAGGCAGAATGCCGAAACGGGTATCAACAAGGGGATACTTATGCTGCTCGGCGCGGCGGCGGTCTTTTTGATCGCGCTCATCGTCTCGGTCATACTGATCGTGAATCAGGACAGAGCCGACGGGTCGTTGCCCGAGCTTACATCTGACGAGGTAATATGGAATACAGAAACAACGGAAAGATAACGTCAAGCAACGGAGGACTCTACAGTATCCTGCTTGATAACGAGGGAACGCCCCTTTCGGGTAAAACGGTGGTCTGCCGTGCCCGCGGCGTTTTCAGACACGAAAAAAAGTCCCCGCTGGTAGGCGACAGCGTCAGCGTCGTTTACGACGACAGCTCGTTCAGCGAGGATATGACGCCCTCGCCCGAGGGAGCGGGGATAGTTATAGACCGGATCAACGAGAGATATAACGAGCTGATCCGTCCGCCGCTGGCAAACCTTGATCTGATGTTCGTCGTTATGGCGGTCAAGCGCCCCGAGCCCTCGCTCTTCACGGCGGATAAGCTGATCTCGATCTGTGAGTTTAACAAAATAGAGCCGGTCATAGTCATCGGTAAGAGCGAGCTCGACCCCGAAAGGGCACAGTCTATTGCCGAGATATACCGACTTGCCGGCTTCCGAGTTTTCGTGCTCAGCTGCTTTGAGGGCAACGGAGTTGAGGAGTTTGCCGATTACGTAAAGAGTGCGCTCGTCGGTAAAACGGCGGCGTTCGCGGGACTTTCGGGAGTTGGTAAATCGACTCTTCTGAACCTCGTTTTCCCCGAGCTGAAGCTCTCGACAGGCGAGGTCAGCCGCAAGACCGAGCGAGGCAGACACACCACGCGTAAGGTCGAGCTCTTTCCAAGCTGCGGAGGCTTTATTGCCGATACTCCCGGCTTTTCGATGCTCGATTTCGAAAGGTTCGATTTCTTTTCGAAGGAGGATCTCCCCGAGACCTTCAGAGAGTTTGACGACTGCATCGGAAGCTGCCGATACACAAAATGCACTCACACCAAGGAGGAGGGCTGTGCCGTTCTCGAAAAGCTGCGAGAGGGAAGGATCGCGCCGTCGCGCCACGAGAGCTTTCTCGCGCTTTACGATATATTGAAGCAGAAGCACAGCTGGGATACGAAATGAAAGCGTTTATATACGTCGGCGGGTCTATCCTGCCGGAGAACGTGACCGAGCACCCGAAGGGAGACGATCTGCGCATCGCCGCCGACTCGGGGTATAAAAACGCCGAGCTGCTCGGCGAGCGGGTAGATGTCTTTGTTGGCGACTTCGATTCGTTTGACGGAGAGCTTCCCGAGTCGGTCGAGGTGGTCAGGCTCAAGCCCGAAAAGGACCTGACCGACACCCAGGCAGCGGTCGAGATCGCGATAGACAGAGGGGCGAACGAGCTGGTCATCGTCGGAGGGCTCGACGGAAGACTTGACCATACCATGTCAAACCTCGGGATATTGGTCGACGCTCGACTTCGCGGCTTTCGCGCCGTGATACTTGACGGAAGAAACCGAGTCCGTTTTATAAAGGACGAGAGCGAGCTCGTGCCGAGAAGCGGGTACACCTACCTTTCTCTGCTTGCGCACGGCGCGGTAGCAAAGGGCGTTGAGGCGGAGGGAGTTAAGTATCCGTTGAGAAACGCCAAGCTGAAGCCGAATCTGCAGTATGCCGTCAGCAACGAGATAAACGGAAACTGCGCCCTTGTCTCGGTACGAAAAGGCGAGCTTTTCGTGATAGAGTCGAGATAAAAAACAAGACCGACACGGTTTGCGTGTCGGTCTTGTTTTTTATTCGTTGACCTCTTCGACCTCGACCTCGACGTCGGCGTCGATCTCAACCTCAAGCTCGGCTGCCTCTTCGGCGGCGCGGGCGGCTTCCTTGGCGGCGCGCTTGGCTTCCTTTTCTGCCTCGCGAGCGGCCTTTGCCTCTGCCTCAAGTCGTTTGATCTCGCGGATCTCGGCGTTGACGGCGTTTATCTGCTTGTTGATATCGCTGATCGCTCTGATCTGATCGCGAAGAGCCTCTCCGCTCTCGATCTTACCGACCTCCTGCGAGTAGTAGATACGACCCAGAGTGTCGTACTCGTCTGCCACCTTGCCCTCAAGAGAGTTGAGCTTAACGCGAAGTGCCGTAAGATTTGCTATGTTCTTGGTCTTGTCTGCCGTGCTCTTTGTGGTCTTGGAGACCTCTGCACAAAAATCATTCCACTTTGACATTGTTATGTTCCTCCTGTACAATGCTGTTATAAACTATTTGTTTATTGACGTAAATATTACTCAACGACCGAAACGCCCGTGATAACGACAGGAGAGAGGGGCATATCCGAGAAGTTGGTGCGAACGTTTGCGATCTTGTCGACAACCTCGATACCCTCGGTTACGCAACCGAAACCGGCGTACTGACCGTCAAGGTGAGGAGCGTCCTCGTGCATGATGAAGAACTGGGACGACGCCGAGTTGGGGTCCATGGTTCTCGCCATGGAAAGAACGCCGCGGGTGTGCTTGAGGGTGTTCTGCGCAAAGCCGTTTGCACGGAACTCACCGCGAATGGCGGGAGCGTCGTGGTGGCGTTGGGAGGCGTCGTAGCCGCCGCCCTGGATCATAAATCCGCAGATGACGCGGTGGAATATGAGTCCTGAGAAAAAGCCGCTCTTGACGAGTCCGAGAAAGTTTTCGACCGTTTTGGGTGCGATCTCGGGATAAAGCTCGGCCTCGATGCTGCCGTAATTTTCAATTTCAAATCTGATCTTGGGGTTGGACATTGTTTTTCTTCCTTTACTGTTGGTTTTGTATTTTATCTTGGTAAGCCAGCGCGAAAAGCTCGGCAATACGGTCGGTCCTTTTTTCGAGATGGAGAAAGCCGAATAACGCCTCCATTCCCGTTGCGGCGCGGTACTGACCCATGGTTGCGCTCTTGGGTGTGTTCGTATGACCTATGTTTCTGCCTCTTCTGAAGACGGCGTTCTCCTCTTCACTCAAAAGCGGGAGTATGTTTTTGACGGCCTCTGCCTGTGCCGAGGCGCGAACGAACTCAAGGGCTCTGGCGTTCAGCTCTGCCGAGTGAGAGATGCCCGATCGGACGAGATGCTCACGAACGCAGCCCTCGATCACGCAGTCACCGAGGTACGCCAGCGCGGCGGACGAATAAAGATTACTGCTCATAGCTGCTTTTCGATCTCCTTGACGATCATTTGGACCACACGGGAAACGTCATCGTCCTCAACGGTGCAGCCGGCGGCGCGGATATGTCCTCCGCCGCCGAAGGCGGCGCAGATGCGCGAGACGTCGACGTCACTGCACGATCTCATAGAAACGCGGCAGAAGCGGTCTCCCGGCGCACAACGCACCGAAAAGGCGACCTCGGCTCCGGCGAGCGAGCGGGCAACGTCGATAAAGACGTCGTAATGCTCGCGCTCGATCTCAAGCCTTGAGAGCTGCTCGGCTGAAAGCGCGACCACGGCGATCCTGCCGTCTCGGCAGGAGGTCAGGTGATCGGTCGCGGCGGCGATAGCGCGAAGCTCCGAGACCGTTTTTGATTCGAATAGGTGGTGGTTTATAGCTGCAGTATCAACACCGCGAGCGATGATCTCAGCGGCTATCGTATGAGTTTTCGGTGTGGTGTTCGAGTATCTGAACGAGCCGGTGTCCGAGCTTATAGCCGCGTAGACACATTCGTAAAAGCGGAGGGGAAGAGCTGACACGGCTCCGCTTTTCAGCAGAGACTGAGACACCTCGTAGATTATCTCGGCGGTGGCGGCAGCGCCGCTGTCGGTATATCCGTCGCAGAAGGGGGTGGCGGTACGGTGGTGGTCTATCGCCAGCGACGGCTTAAGCTTTTCGTAAAGCGCTCCGATCTGTGAGGCTGCTCCGCAGTCGACCGTTATAACGCGATATCCGTCGATGCTGCCGACCGAGTCGAGTCGGTCAAAGCTGTCGGTCAGAAAGCGAAGGCGGCGCGGGAGCTCGTCGGAGCAAAGGCAGTACGCCTTAGCACCAAGCGCTTCGATGAGAAGCTTGAGGGCGTACGCCGAGCCGACGGCGTCGGCGTCGGGACGAGTATGGAAAAGTATCAGACTGTCCTGCTTTTTGGCAAGCTCGTCGCAAAGCTCGAAAAAGGACAGTGCCCGGATCTCAGCTTTCATCGTCGGCGGTCGTATCCGCAGGCGACTCCGACTCTATACGGTGCAAAAGCTCGGATATGTGTGCACCGTGAGAGATGGACTGATCCTCAACGAAGGTCAGCTGGGGCGTGACGCGGAGGTTGATGCTCTGCGCCAGATGGCGGCGAATGAAGCCTGCCGACGAGGCAAGACCCTTGGCGAGCTCCTTTTTGTCGCCCCTGAGCGAGGAATAGTATATTTTTGCGAATTTGAAATCGGGAGTGACCTCAGCGCCGGTGACGCTGACGAACGCCGACGACACACGAAGTCGGATCGTAGCCATGTCGTTCTGTGA
>JAZKZA010000022.1:0-2495 GCA_045612445.1 Eubacteriales bacterium
TGTGATATAATAATCATAATTATAAGTACTTTGAAGGGAGGCCCGGTCTTGAATAAGATATTGTACCGTTTGATGATGGCACTTTTTGCATTATTGATGTTGTTTTCCGTGCTTCCAATTGCCGTGCTTGCAACGGTTGAAGATGCCGAGGAGGATATTAGGTCTCCGTTTTATAACGTTTCCTGTGAGTATGAAAAGCCGGCGGCTAAAATAAAGCTCGAGTTTAGAATGAAGAGCGAGGACGTTAAAAGATATTCGGGGTATGAGATCAAGCTCTACGCGCTCACCGCGTCTCAAAGTGTCGAGGATATACCCAAGCTTTTGCCCGTTGCGTCGGGTATCAAGCCTTCAAACCGTACCGGTGCGGAGGTCAAGGGAGTAGACCTCTCTGATAGACTGTCCTATTACGTGTTTGCGATGCAGACCGACGAGGGCCTGATTTGCTCGGATCCGATTTTGCCCGGGATCGATTCAGTCGGGGCGTCGCTCCATTTCAAGGGGATCAACAGTCAAAGCAGTGCGGACGTCTTTAACAGTGCGGCAGGAACTGTCGTCGTCGACGTTGATATAGATAAGCTGACTGGTAACGGAAGCGGATATCTTTACCCTACCGATGACTATACGTATACCTTCAGCAGTACCTATCTCGACTCGATCGACAAGCTCATTAAGCTTTACAGAAGCGATAGCCGAAAAACGCTGATAAGGTTGTTTTCCTCCTCGGGAGAGAGAAATGTTCTGAGCGAGAACTATGCCGACCAGCGCTCGATATACGCTTACGTGGGATTTTTGTTTTCGAGATATCTTCCCGAGGCATACGGAGGTATCGGTGGAATAATTCTTGGAGACGCGAGTGCGACCTCCGAGAAAAATGCAAGGAGCTATGCGAGCTCGCTTTATGCGGCGGCGGCGGGTCTTGCAGACGTTGGCGGATTGTGTCCGCTGATCGTTCCGATCGGCGATGATACAGAGCAGAGCCTCTCGTTTCTTGACGCCATATGCGCTATGACAGAGGAGCTTGGTGGGATCAAGTTCACCGTTATGGTCGAAAGCGAGCGAACGCCGCGAGGATTTAATGATGAGATTTTTGCATCATTAGGCGAAAACACCCCAATGCTCGAGTCGACAAAGAATATTTTATCGGTAGATGATCTGTCGGAGTTGACTCGCCGTATAGAGAAGGAATACAGATCCTCGTTGTATCCGAATATTATCTACAACTGGACTCCGGACGGTTCTGCAAGCGGAGACGCCGCAGCGATAGCATATGCATACAGCTATTACGAGCTTTTCGCCGGCGATAGAGTTTCCTGCTTTATCGTAACCGCCAACGATATCTTTGCCTCCGCCATTCCGACCGTGAAATATATAAACACCGATCTTCGAGACGAATACGTGGACGACGACCTTGTGACAAGAATATTCGGCACGGAAGTCCTTGACAGGATTGACGGCTCAAGGCTTTCTGAGATACGGGTGAGCGAGACCAAGATCGAGTTCGGCGCGATGCCGCGCTTTGTCGGAACTGTCGACTATTTTGATTTTTCGTCTTCCTCGGGTCTTTCCGGCTGGCTTGGCGGAGAATACTGCAGCTCGGTGTTTTCGAACAGCGGTAGCGCAGGTCGTTCCTTGAATGCAAATCTTTCGTTTGGTGAGGATATCTCAAACGGATCGGCGTTCATAGTTTATAATTATAAGTATCCCGAAAGCTTTTTGTATACCGATTTCATAGCGATCGAGCTTTGCGTTGATTCCGAGGCGGTTAACAACGCGTATCGCGTTACGATAACGCTTGGCGGCAAGGACTTTTTGTGTGAGTATTTCGCCGGCACTATGATCAGCGGAAACACCAGAACGTTATACCTTGACGTCAGAGAGCTTGACTCAAGCGATACCGTTAACTATTTAAAGATATCGGTAGATCAGACGAGCGGATCAAAAAACGACGCCCAGCTTAAGATATATTCGGTGACTGCAAACAGTCTTCAGTATGATAACAGTACGTTAAAGGCTCACATCAAGGCGGAGCGCGAGCGTATTATGCACGACGGTGAGACTGATGACAAGGGAATTGACGTGAATGCGGTATTGTTTTTGGCCGTTCCCGTTGTGCTTACCGGCTTCGTTATGATAGGCGTTTCTCGCAGAAGAGCGTCGGACGCGGAGCCTAATATAAATGAAAAACAAGAAAGATAAATTTTGGAGGAAAAGATTGTGAAGGACATCAGCAGAAATTTGACGATGCTCGTGGATTTTTACGAGCTTACCATGAGCAACGGATACTTTAAGACTGAGCTCGGTAAGCGCACCGTATATTTCGACGTTTTTTACCGAGATAACCCCGATAAGGGCGGCTACGCCATAGCGGCAGGACTCGAACAGATAATAGAATATGTTCGGTCGCTTTCGTTTAGCGAAGAGGACATAGAATATCTGCGCTCTAAAAATCTTTTTGACGAGGAGTTTTTGAGCTATCTCAAGAGCTTTCACTTCAC
>JAZKZA010000023.1:0-3560 GCA_045612445.1 Eubacteriales bacterium
CGCCCCCGGCCCGGGAAGCGGAAAGATGGAGATCTGTCTGTCGCAGCTCTACCACGAGCATATGCGCGGTCTTAAGTCAGGTTATGCCAAGTTTGAGACCTTCCCTATCTGGAATCTTCCGCTCAAGCACCCCGTCAACCTCGCGTACGAGGCGGCTACTGCCGATCTCAACGCCGTCAATATGATAGACCCCTATCATCTCGCCGCGTACAACGAGACCACCGTCAACTATAACCGCGATATCGAGATATTCCCCGTGCTTCGCGCAATGTTCACCCAGATCTACGGTGAGAGCCCCTACCAAAGCCCCACCGATATGGGTGTCAATATGGTCGGTTACTGCATAACCGACGACCGTGTCGTTTGCGACGCCTCGAAGCAGGAGATACTGCGACGCTATTATTCGGCTCTCTGTGCCGTTCGTCAGGGACTTGCCGAGCAGTCCGAGATAACCAAGCTCGAGCTGCTGATGAACACCCTCGAGATAACCACCGAGCTGCGTCCCGCCGTTGCCGCCGCACTTGCAAAGTCGGAGGAAACGAACGGTATGCCCGCCGTTGCCATACAGACGCCCGACGGGCGCGTCGTTACCGGAAAGACGTCAAATCTTTTGGGCGCGTCGTCTGCCGCACTTCTGAACGTTCTCAAGGTTCTCGGTAACATAAGCGATCTTTACGATCTTATTTCTCCAACGATCATTGAACCGATCCAGAAACTCAAGGTAAACAATATGGGTAATCACAACCCGAGACTGCATACCGACGAGGTTCTGATCGCGCTGTCGATCTGCGCTTTGACCGACAGCCGCGCCAAGCTCGCACTCGAGCAGCTCCCCAAGCTCCGCGGTTGCGAGGCACATTCGACCGTGATACTCTCACAGGTAGACAGTGGGGTTTTCCATAAGCTCGGAGTCAACATAACCTGTGAGCCCAAATATCAGACCAAAAAGCTTTATCATAAGAAATAATCATGAACGACCATAAGAATCATCGTGCAAGGCTAAGAGCAGGCTATGTGAATAACGGAATAGATAGTCTTTTCGATCACGAACAGCTTGAGTTTCTATTGACCTACTCTATACCGCGAAAGGACACGAACGTTCTTGGGCATAGATTGATCGATCGCTTCGGTTCTTTAGAGAAAGTTCTGGAAGCCAGTATCGACGATCTTTTGATGGTCGAGGGCATCGGCGAATATAGCGCGATCCAGCTGAAATTCATCGGCGACCTTTGCCGTCGGCTTCAAGTGTCCGAGGCCGCAAGGACCGAAAGCTACCGTAACATTGATATGCTCGGACGTCTCCTTTGCGCCATCTTCATGGGCAAGGCACGCGAACAGGTCTATATGCTTGCCTTTAACGGAAAAATGGAGCTGATACGTCTTGAGAGCATCGGTATCGGAAGCTTCAGCTCGGCATACGTTTCCGCGAAATCGATCGTTGAGATAGCCATCGGCTGTCGCGCGGCGGGTATAGTCATCGCGCACAACCACCCGAGCGGTGTTTGCTTCCCTTCGGGAGACGATCTTGCCCTGACAAAAGAGATCGAGTATATGTGTAACAATATGGGTGTTCCGTTGCTTGAGCATTTCGTTGTTGCAGACAACGACTACTGGCCCATCTTCGACGGTAAAAAGCTCAAAAATATGTTTGAACACTGCTAAAAAACGTAGCGTGACCCGACGGGTCACGCTACGTTTTTATTCTTTACCGACGATATATCTCTCGTAATAGAAGAGATACTGCTGCGCGATACCGGCGTAGGGTCCCAGCTCCTCGGGGGAAAAACCCTCATGAAAATACTTTTCCATGACTCGCCTGATCCAAACGTCGATCGGAAAGGCGTCGAGTCTCGAAAAGCCGAAAAGCAGCGAGCATAACGCCACCTTCGGCCCGATCCCCTTGACCTCACAGAGCTTTTTGACGGCGGACTGGGTGGTGTCCCCGAGGTCGGACAGATCAAGCCGACCGTCAGATACTCTTGCCGAGGCGTCGGTTATGTACTTTGCCCGAAATCCGGTCTTCAGCTCAAAAATGCTTTTTTCTCCTGCAATAAACAATGCCTCTGCCGTCGGGAAAGCATACCGTCCCTGCCCTATCGGCTGTCCGTAACGCTCGGAAAGCGCCGATATTATACGCTTTATGCGCGGTATGTTGTTGTTCTGCGAGATTATGAAGGAGCAGACCGCTTCCCACGGCTCTTGCTTCAGTATACGTATTCCCCGACCGCACTCAAGTGCCGCACGAAGAGCTGGAGAATCGCTTCGTGAAAGTATATCGGCGTTGATCGCGTCGTAATCGACGTCAAGACCAAGATACGAGCACCAGATCTTCTCAAAATCCTCGCGATCCGAGCCCTTTACGTAAAGTCGGTCGCCTCGCTGAGCAAAGGAAACGTATCTTCCGTGCGCCACACCTGCATACTCTGCGTCGTATTCGGTCGTCTCGACCGGATCGAATCTGAAGCACTGTCCGCAGTCGAAAGTCTTTGCAACCGAGAAGTCTCCCTTGTATTCTACCTCAACGACCGGTCTCCCATCCTCAAAAAACTCACGGCAGACCGATGCGGTCGCCAAAATTGTTTCGTTCATCGTAAAATGCCCTTGTAATCTTTTTGATATTATGGTATAATTATATTATGTATAACTGTACCCTGTACGTCTTTTAATATTATACACCAAATCTCACCGAAAGGCAAGACCGATGGAACAAATTTACACGATACCGGTCAACGAGGCGTTCGAGGCGTCGCGCGATGACCCCTCGCTCGGTTGTCCCCTCTGCGCTCTTTACCGCAAGCTTGAGGAAAACGAGCTCGATCTCATACTCGGCGCGTCTATGATGGAGCCCGACGTTCGTATCGTTACGAACAAGACCGGCTTTTGCAAAACTCATTACGATATGATGTTCGTCCGAAAAAACCGTCTCGGAATGGCTCTGACGCTCGAATCTCACCTGATAGAGCTTCAAAAGGAGATCAAGAACGGTCTTGTCGGTAAACCGGGCGATCGTCCCGCGTCCCGCATATCGAAGCTCGAGAGCTCCTGCTATATCTGCGGTCGCATCGAGTATAATTTCAGCCGTATGATAGAAACGGTGGTCTACCTCTGGGAAAACGACCCCGAGTTCCGTGAAAAATTTGCCGCCCAGCCCTACTTCTGCCTGCCCCACTATCGCTGTATGCTTGAAACGGCGCAAAAAAAGCAGAGCAAAAAGTGCTATGCTGCCTTCGCAAAGGCGGCGGCGGAGATCGTCGAGTCCTATATGGACGAGCTGACGGGCGACGTTTCGTGGTTCTGCAAAAAGTTTGATTACCGTTACGACGCCGAGCCGTGGTACAACTCCAAGGACGCCGTTGAAAGGGCTATGCGCTTTTTACGCTGTGACCTTCACCGTCCGCCCGAAAAAAAGCGGGATAAATAAAACATACACGAAAGGGTTTCAAAATGCTGGATCTTTTGGAGCTTCAAAAGGAATTCATCGTTAAGCACTTGAAGGCTGGCGACGCTTGCGCCGACTTCACGATGAAGTCGGAGGCCAAGCGGTCTTAGGAAGACAATGT
>JAZKZA010000024.1:0-10776 GCA_045612445.1 Eubacteriales bacterium
TCAAGGACGGAGACCTAGACGGCTCCACAGAGGAGCAGATACAGGATATGCGCGATCTTGCCGCCACACGCCACGCCGACATAGAGGTCCTTTACAAACTGAACACCCAGCTCGCAGCAGCACGCGACTAATATACATAAAAAAACAAGGTAGCACCGAGGTGCTACCTTGTTTTTTTTTTACATAGAACGCAGATATCTGCCGTAAGCGTCGGCTGCCTTCATAGCGGCAACGACCTTCTCTGCGGTGACCTCGAAGGGCATGTTGTGAATGGTCTCGCCCGGGACGGTGGCTGCCTTTGCAACCGCCAGAAGCTTCTCGTCGGTGACCTCGGTAACGCCAAGCTCGCCGAGAGTTACGGGAAGTCCCAGCTCGATGCAGAAGCTGACGATCTCGTCAAGCTCGTCGGTGGGAACGTTCTCAAGCATAAGCTGAGTGATAACACCGAAGGCGACCTTCTCACCGTGGTACATATGATGGCACTCGGGAAGAACGGTCAGACCGTTGTGGATAGCGTGAGCCGCGGCAAGTCCGCCCGACTCAAAGCCGATACCCGAAAGCAGCGTGTTTGCCTCGATGACCTTCTCGACCGACTCGGTGCAAGCGCCCGACTCGAGAGCCAGCTTCGCCTTAACGCCTTCCTCAAGAAGAGTGTCAAGACACAGCTCGGCAAGTGCCATAGCGGCACAGGTGACCTTGCCGCCGGCGCAGGTTCCTGCGTCCTTTGCCTTGGTCGCTCTTGCCTCGTAGTAAGTAGCCAGCGCATCGCCGATACCCGCAACGGTAAGACGGGCGGGAGACTTTGCGATGATCGAGGTGTCCATAAGGACCATGTTGGGGTTGGCGGGAAGCCAGTGATACTCCTCGAAAACGCCCTCGTCGGTGTAGACGACCGAAAGAGCCGAGCAGGGAGCGTCGGTGGACGCGATGGTGGGGCAGATAATGACAGGGGTCTTGCAGGCGTGAGCAACCGCCTTCGAGGTGTCGAGTATCTTACCTCCGCCGATACCGATGACCATGTCGCACTCGTTGGTCTTCATGATCTCGATAAGTCTGTTTATCTCGTTCCAGGAGCACTCGCCGTTGAAGTAGTCGTAAACGGCAGCGACCTCGCTGTTAGCGAAGCTTGCCTCAAGGATCGAGCCGATGCGCTTGTAGCCCGAAGCGGTGATGACCACGAGAGCCTTTTTGCCGTAAGCCTTGGCGTAATCGGCGATCTTCGCCATCTCGCCGGCACCCTGAACGTATTTGTTAGGACAAATAAGAATTTTTGCCATTGTTTTTCTCCTTTTGTTATTTTTTTATCAATAGAATTATACAACAACCAAGCAAGAAAGTCAAGAGCTTTCTGCACTTTTATAAATCAAAACCGAGAGCAGCTGCAAGGCAGCCGCTCTCGGTTTATTTGTTTCAAAAAACGTCAATCTTACCTTTAGCTCTGAGTGGTGTCAGTTGACTCTCCGACGACCGTGCCTGCAGCCTTACCTCCAACAAATCCGGCAAGGATCGAACCGAGGTCAAGACCCGTGGTCTGCTTAACGCCCTCAATGATCTGGTCGGTGCTGTTCATAACGTCGCGTACGAGCTTGGTCGAGTTTCCGTCACCGTACATAACGATCTTGTCGGTCTGAGCCAAGGGAGACGCAGCGTTCTTTACGACCTCGGGGAGCGCGTTGAGGTACATCTCAAGGACGGATGCCTCACCCATCTTCTTCTGCGCCTCTGCCTTCTTTTCAATGGCTTCTGCCTCGGCAAGACCCTTGGGGCGAATACCCTCAGCCTCCTGCTCCATAGCGTAACGGAGCGCTTCTGCGGCGGCGCGCTTTGCCTCTGCCGCCTTAACAGCCTCGTATGCGGCTGCCTCTGCATCCTTCTGACGCTTGATGAGGTCTGCCTCTGCCTGTCTTTCCGCCTGATACTTCAGGGCGTCCGCCTGCTTTTTGATGTCCGCCTCAAGCTTACGCTCCTTGATGGCGATCTCCTTCTCGGCAAGCTCTGCTTCCTTTTCTCTGCGCGCGATGTCGGCATTTGTCTTGGCGATCTCAACGATCTTACGCTGATTTTCCTGCTGGATCGAGTAAGCAGCGTCAGCCTCCGCCTTCTTGGTGTCGGCACGGACCTGCATATCCGCCTGCTGAACGGCAAGGTCTGCATTCTGCTCGGCGATCTTCTTTTCCGCCTCGACCTTAACGGCATTAGCCTCCTGCTGGGCGTTCGAGGTTGCGATAGAAATATCTCTTTGCGCGTTGGCCTTAGCTATCTGAGCGTTCTTTCTGATCTGCTCTACGTTATCAATACCCATGTTCTCAATGGTGCCTGCAGCATCCTTGAAGTTCTGGATGTTGAAGTTTACCACCTCAATACCCAGCTTTTCCATATCGGGCACAACGTTCTCGGTGATCTTCTTGGCAACGCCCTGTCGATCCTGTACCATATCCTTCAGCCCGACCGAGCCAACGATCTCACGCATATTACCCTCAAGGACCTGCGTGACCAGCGTGACAAGCTCCTGACGCGATTTTCCGAGCAACGCCTCTGCGGCTCTGTTAAGATGCTCGGGATTAGATGAGACCTTAACGTTTGCTACGCCGTCAACGGTAACGTTGATAAATTCGTTTGTTGGAACGGCCTCGCTGGTCTTAACGTCCACCTGCATGACGCTGAGCGAGATCTTATCAAGACGTGTGAAAAAGGGCATTCTCCAACCCGCCTTACCGATAAGTATCTTTCTCTTCTTAAGTCCGGAGATAATAAACGCCGTGTCGGGCGGAGCCTTAAGATAGCCGGCAAACAGCAAAATCGCGCCCAAGCCCAAAGAAGCAAGCGCTAACCAATCATACCACATAACAAAATCCTCCTTTAATCTATGGGTGTTCAAAACCGGTTACTTGTTCTGACATATTAATTTTACCATAAACTGTTTCTTTTTAAAACCGTCAAGAATACAAAATAGAACCCTTTATTTGGGTTGCGGCAGAAAAAAGCAACGGTCCTTGCTTTATTTTTCTTGCTTATATACGTCGTACGCCGCCATATTGATAGCTCCGGTGGCGATCATACGCTCGGACCAAAGCTGAAGCGTCTCTACGGTAACGGATATACGCTCGAGCTCCTCCTGTATGCGAACAAAATCCTGTATCTCATCGTCCGAGATCTCACCGTCAGCCGTTATCTCGATAAGTCGGTCGCGGCGTTTCTGAATGGAATTGAGGGACGCCAACATTTCCAGAACGATCTGGGAAAGGTCCTTGACCTTGATCTCCGGCACGTATTGCTGTCCGATCGGGCAAACGTTGGCGCAATAATGGTTGCAAAGTCGTGGCTTCTTGTAAGCCACAGACATGGCAAGCACCTCGTCGGGATGCGGCAGAGACTTTTCATTTTCGATCTTCTCAATACGCTCGGCAGACACCCATTCAAGCAGCTCGCTCGCCTTTTCTCGGGAAAGGCCGAGCTCCTCTCTGAACATTTGGTATTTGGTTTTATCTTTTTTCGTTGACCCGCGACCCATTAGCCACCTCCACTGTCAATATACTTGTGTGATTTACCTTAACATTATAGCATAGATCTGCAAGTTTTTCAAGCGAAACCTTCGGCATTACCGAATGTGAAACAATTTACTTTATGAATTGACTCCTCTTCAACGCAAAAAAGAGAAGCAACCCTCTTGGGTTGCTTCTCTTTTTGGTTGCGGGGGCGGGATTTGAACCACACGACCTCCGGGTTATGAGCCCGACGAGCTACCAGGCTGCTCTACCCCGCGATATTATCTCATTTTGCGTTGCCGCTTCTTGAGTGCCTATATATCATATCACACTTCTTTTGCCTTGTCAACCCCCTTTTTGAAATTTACTCTTTTTTCCTTTCGACGGCCTTCGTCACCCGAACGCCTCCTCGATCACCTCAAGTATCTTGAACCTTATTTTGTACCTCGTGTCCTCCGTCTCGGTTATGATCTTATACTGCTCACCCGTCAGTCCGACCTCCACGAACGCCTCCTCGGCGCGCTTTGCGCTCGACAGGCAGAGCTGCGGAAACAGTACGCACCACCAGTTTTTACCGTCCGCCTCTCCTATTTTGACCTGCAACGATTCGTAAGTCCCCGCGGGAAAACAGGTCTGCTCGTACGCCTTGCTCGGATACCTCTCCTCTCCCAGCCAAACGCTTACCTCGTAGTCGTATCCCGCATCGCGGACCGTCTCTTCCGCGATACTTTTCAGCTCGTCAAGACTGTTCTCAAGGCAGTCGATCGCCGTCTCGCGGTCGGTGACCCCCTCAAGAAATCTCGGCATCTCCTCAAGGAGCGCATCGCGAACGGTCAGCTTGAGGGCTTGATCCTCCTCGCTGTCCGAGTTTGCTATGACGTGCAGACGAACGACACTGTCGTATATCTCCGCCTCGCCGTGAACCGGCAAGTAAGACAGTATTACGAACGCAAGAAGCGTCACCAACGATAAAATAAGTATTTTTTTCATATTTCCTCCGATTTAAGATCTCTCTTGCCTTATGTTCACCGTTTTTTTCGCCTTTTATTCACCGCGCCGCTTTTTTTACGATGCAAGACGCGTCACCTTTCGTCGATTTTTGAATAAAATGACATTGACAAACTACACCTCGGAGATTTTTATGAAGCTTAACGATATTACGGTCGGGCAGACGGCGTTCGTCTGCTCGCTTGAACAAAACGGAGCGATGCGACGTCGACTTCTCGATCTCGGTTTTACCGAAAACGCCGCCGTTCGGTGCGTTGGAAGAAGTCCGTTCGGCAACCCGTCTGCATTTTTAGTGCGAGGCGCGGTCATCGCCCTGCGAGACTCCGACGCCGCGACCGTTTCGGTCCGCACCGACGAGATATGGAGCTGACGGTCGCCCTTGCGGGACTGCCGAACGTCGGCAAAAGCACCCTTTTCAACGCTCTGACGGGCCTTGACCAGCACACGGGAAACTGGGCGGGCAAAACGGTTGCCAGCGCGCAGGGTCGTTTTCGTTCAAAGGCAGGCGACTATCTTTTGGTCGACCTCCCCGGCTGCTATTCACTGCTCGCCCGCTCACCCGAGGAGGAGGTCGCGCGCGACTTTATCGCATCGGGAAACGCCGACGTCACCGTCGTCGTCTGCGACGCCACCTGCCTTTGCCGCGGACTTTCGTTAGTTCTCCAAACCCTTGAGCTCAGCCGAAACGTTATCGTTTGCGTCAACCTTATGGATGAAGCCGAGCGACGGGGTATCTCGATCGACCTCCCCTCGCTTTCGCATCGGCTCGGCGTTCCGGTCGTTGGGGCGAGGGCGCGTCGGCGTCACGGTCTTGACGAGCTGATAACGGCACTCGACGCCTTCACTCCGCCCGATCCCGACGAAGTTATACCCGACTATCCCCTCGACCACGACGCGATATCAGCGGCACTTGCGTCTCTTTTTACAGGTGACGAGAGTCTTTTCGACGACTTGACCGTCTCGGCTCAGATATCGTTTGCCGACCGACTTTGTTGCGAAGTCGTTTCGACCAAGGAGACCCGCCACGACAGGCGCGACCGCCGACTCGACCGAATCCTGACCGGTCGAGCGACCGCCTTTCCCGTTATGCTGCTCCTTTTGACGCTCGTCTTCTGGCTGACCGTGGAGGGGGCAAACTACCCCTCGGCGGCGCTGGCGGCTCTGTTTTCTTTCCTTGAAGGCAAGCTGACCCTGCTTTTCTCGCTTCTCGGCGCGCCCGACTGGCTACACGGTCTGCTTATTTTGGGAGTTTGGCGAATGCTTGCGTCGGTCGTGTCGGTGATGCTGCCGCCAATGGCGATCTTTTTCCCGCTTTTCACTCTGCTCGAGGACTCGGGATACCTGCCCCGCATCGCCTACAACCTTGACCGACCCTTTTGCCGTTGCGGCGGCTGCGGCAAGCAGGCGTTGACTATGTGTATGGGATTTGGTTGCAACGCCGCAGGAGTGGTCGGCTGTCGGATAATCGACTCACCGCGCGAGCGCGCGCTGGCGATACTGACAAACAGCTTCGTTCCCTGCAACGGACGCTTCCCCACCCTGATCGTGCTGATCTCGGCGTTTTTCGTCGGTGGCAGCACGCTCGGCACGGTGTCGTCGGTAGCGATACTCGTACTGCTCGTACTGCTTGGCGTGGCGGCGAGCTTCGGCGTGACCAAGCTGCTCTCGCTCACTCTTTTGCGAGGACTTCCCTCCTCGTTTGCCCTCGAGCTGCCGCCCTACCGACGCCCCCAGCTCGGTCGAGTCATAGTTCGCTCGGTGCTGGACCGCACTCTTTTCGTTCTCGGTCGTGCGGTGGCGGTCGCCGCGCCGGCGGGGGCTGTGATCTGGATACTTGCCAACGTCACCCTCGGCGACGCCAGTCTGCTGACCCACGCCTCCACCCTTCTCGACCCTCTTGCGCGGGTCATAGGACTTGACGGCGTCATACTTCTCGCCTTTATCCTCGGCTTCCCCGCCAACGAAACGGTACTCCCCATCGCCGTTATGATCTACGCGTCGCAGGCAAGCCTCTCGGACGGACTGACGGCAACGGCTCTCGGCGAGCTTTTACGCGCCAACGGCTGGACGGTGCTGACCGCCGCCTGCGCCCTGATATTCACACTTTTCCATTGGCCCTGCTCGACGACGCTTATCACAGTATATCGCGAGACGGGTCGAAAGCGCGACGCCCTTCTCGCTGCCGCCCTGCCGACGGCACTCGGCGCACTGCTTTGCGCCGTGGTCGCCGCGGTATACCATCTCTTCATATAAAAAAGGGCGAACCCCGTTCGCCCTTTTTTATTAAATTGCCTTGATCGTGACGTCGCCGAATTTGTTTTTACCCTTTATCACAAGAAGCCTTGGCGTTCCGTCGCCGTACGGCGTCGTAAGGATACGGTCAACCTCCACGTCGCCGAACGAGTTTTCGATCTCGCATCTTACCTCCCACGAGGAAGGAACGTACACCGTGACGTCACCAAACGAGTTCTCTACCTCCAGAACCCCCTCGCCGCCATAGCTGTCGGCATTTTCGAAGCGAACGTCGTAATCGCCGAAATGGTTTCGCACGCTTGCCGTCTTGAATTTTGCGCAGTCTATATACCTGAGATGATCGCTACCGTCGTTCACGAAAAAGCGAAAACCGTGTTTTCTTCTCTTCTTGCCCGCCCTACGAATGCTTCTGAAAATCAGATTCAAGCCGAATCCCACGAGCATCGTGACGAGAAAGACTATCCAGTTGTTTATCCAGTTTGCCTCGCTCATTCCAAGCAGCTTGCCGATCGGCTCTTCGAACAGCATCAGCTCAAATCCGAGGAAAACGAGTATGTTGAAAAAGTCGAGATTAATTATTCCCTTAAAGACCACCCAAAGCAGCGCAACCCCCAGAATTATCTGCCAAGGAGAGATCCCCGCGATTGCGGGTATCACGCCAAAGGAGCTAAGGGCGATAAGTACTCCGACGACAACCAGCAAAATCCCGGTCGCTATTCTTTCAGATCTCATTTTAATGCCTCCAAATTAAGTAATATTTCTCAAACGGTATATTCTTTCCTTGAGCGCCTTATAAAAGCCCCTTGAAACGTAAGCCCTTTTGTCGCAGTCCTTGAAAAGCACCTCGCCGTTTCCGGTAATACCGCTTGACACGGCGCATATCTGCGCGACGTTCACGATACAGGATTTAGACACCCTGATAAAGCTCTCGGGCAGCTCGCTCTCAAGAAACGCCAACGTACTGCCGAGTGAAAACATCTTCTCTCGAGTGTGGGCTGCGACTCGACCGTTATAGGTCTCGAAAAACAACACGTCGCTCTTTTTGACGTAATACTCGACGTCGCCCAGCTCAAGTATCATTTCGGCGTCCGACCCGAGCGCGTTTTCTATGATGCGCTCCAGACGCTTTATTTTTTCGTTTCGGTCGTTACAGACGATCACGATCTCTTCGTCTCCGCCGTTACGTATTTCAGTTCTGAATCTCATGTGATCGCCTCCTTTGCATCTTTATTATACTCCAACGGTCTGAACTTGTAAAGTACTTTGCCGCAACAGGTCACATTTTGCCTGTAAGTTGCCGTTTTTAAGCGCCAACGGGATAAAAAAGGTCACGCGACACCTCGCGTGACCTTTTTTGTTTTATTCCTCGTCGTCGTACGATCTTCTGCGAGACGCGGCTCTCTTGCCGCCGTCCTCAAGATAGATCACGACCTTGCGGTTGTTCTCCGAACCGATCGAGTTGGTCGAAACGCCCTCGATGTTCTGGACCTCCGAGTGAATGATGCGTCTTTCGTAGGGCGACATCGGCTCGAGCATAACGCTCTTCTTGTACTTCTGTACCTTCTCTGCCATACGTCTTGCCAGGGTGCGGAGTGCCTCCTCACGCTTGGCGCGGTATCCCTCGATATCGACAGTTATCTTAACGTACTGAGGCTTAACGCCGTCAATTCTCTTGTTTGCCGAGAGATTTGCAAGATACTGCAGCGAATCCAGCGTGTCTCCGTGGTGTCCGATCAGTATGCTGGCGTCCTCTCCGACGATGTTTATAAGCTTATCGTCGTTGTCTCCATCGCCGAGAGTTACCTCAGCCGAGATGTTCATATCGTCGAGAAGCTTCTTAATGAAGGTGTACGCTACGTACTCTCCTCCCATAGTGAAGCTTGCAGTGATCTTTGCGGGAGTCGATCCAATACCGAAAAGACCCTTCTTCGGCTCTTCAACTACCTCGTAGCTGATAGCGTCGGCGTTCGGTGCGCCAAGCTCGGTAACTGCCTTCTCGACAGCCTCTGCAACGCTCTTTGCCGTTACCGTAATTTCCTTTTTCAAAATCTTTTCCAAGCCTTTCTTAAAAGTTAAAGTCAAATTCTGCGCGCGTTCCGTTCCTCGCGCTGTCGTTTAGTCGCGGTCGTCCTTTTTCAACGGAGCTTCCTCTATGGCGTCTCCGAGAAGAGTGTCGTCCTTGGGGTTGTTCTTTTGTTCGCCGGCATCTTCGTCGTAGCGGCTCTTTACGCCAACGAAGGTGGGATACGGCTCGTCGTCATCGTCGTCCTCGTGGTGGAGAGACTTGGCAGGCTTAACCGAGATCTCACGCTCGGCGATCGGTGCTTTACCTCTCATCTCACGCTCGGCTGCCTTTATATCCTCCTCGGTGCAGACCGGGACGGGCATAGCCTTGGCGATGATGATCTGCTTGACTGTTCCGAGTATGCTCTTATAGATCCAGTATACTCCGACGGCGGCAGGTACGCTGAAGGCGATGAACAGCGAGAACAGCGGCATCATAAAGTCCATAACGGCGTTAGAGCAACCGGTCTGCTCGTCCTGAACAACTGCCTGATAGGTGAACTTGCGCGATATCTTCATCGACGCAAAGTAAACTACAAAGGTGAGTATCGGGATTATCAACAGAAGATTCCACTCAAGAGTGGGGATCTCGCCCATGTTGATACCCAAGAAATCAAAGTTGGGAAGCAGGTCAAACTTTCCCGCCAGCTCTTCGTAAGCGGCGGCGTCAAGTCCGTTGGTACGGAAGAAGTCAAGACCCTTTTCCTGTATGACGGTCAGAAGCTTTATGCTTCCTGCGGTAGCGTCAACCTCCGGCAGCTTATCAGCTATTGCTTTAATAGTATCTCCGCTGAGCTGAACGACGTACTCCAGCGGTCTTACGACGACGCTGTATATTCCCATAATGATGGGAAGCTGAAGGAGCAGCGGCAGACAGCCTGCAAACTGGTTGTAGCCCTCGCTCTTATAAAGGTCCTGTACCTCCAACATCTGCTTCTGCTGGGTTGCCTTGTCGTTACGTCCGGCATACTTTTTGCGGATAGCCATTTCCTTGGGACGCAATCTCGCCTGCTTGATCGAGTTTTTCTGCTGCTTGATGCCAAAAGGCAGAAGGAGCAGCTCGAAAAGCACTGCGATTATGAGCAGAACAAGTATATAGTTACCTGCCCAGCTGTCTATCCACGAAAAGAAGCTTCCTACTAACTTCAGGATAGGTTCAAACATTTTCACAGTTACCGCAATCCTTTTGCGGTTTTCCTCTCATTTATTTGGTTTGCTCGTCAATGCGGTCTCGTTTTTCGCCACCCGTTTTGTTTCGCCTTCTCTTTCTTTCGGGAACGGGATCGTATCCTCCGCGGCAGAACGGATTGCAGCGAAGTATTCTCCAGACCGTCAGTCCAAGACCGGCAAAAAAGCCCCATTCGATAAACGCCTCGATGGCATAGGCTGAGCAAGTAGGCGTAAACCTACAGCACGGGTTTCGTTTCAGCGGCGATAAAAAACGCTGATAAAAGCGGATCAACCATACACATAGATACTTCATAACGGCATCACTTCTGCAAATAGAGCCCCAGCCTCTCAAAAGCCAAGCACAGCTCCTGCGCCACCTCGGTGCTCTTCGCCCCGACCGACGCGCTTCGCGCTCCTATAACTATGAGATTTCCGGCCCTCACCGAAGAGTGCGCACACGCGCTACGGTATCCCTCGCGAATGATCCTTCTCACCCGACTGCGGACGACCGCCCCTCCAAGCTTCTTTGATACCGATATTCCGAGCCGATTTATATACTTTTTCTGCGGATTTGCTTTCATTCTCCGCTTTGCCGTATAGTCGGGCAGCAGGTATACCGCCACCAGACGACCGGCGTACTTCTTCCCCTTGGCGTACGCCTTATGGAAAAGATGATTCTCGGTTATCGACGTGTATTTCATATAGTTTCCTTATTGTGTTGTTTTCCGGCGGATAGTTTTGTTTGTTGCGATAAAAAACTCGATTAGCGAAAAAACGCCGATGGACCTTGAGTACA
>JAZKZA010000025.1:0-6361 GCA_045612445.1 Eubacteriales bacterium
CATTCATACAAGCCCTGGGAAGATAGCTTCAGCAAAGGTTTATACCTTGCCGGTGTTGAATGTGTTGACGATGCAGAAGCACCCGAGGGATGGACAAAATGGACAATTCCAGGCTATGAGTATCTTTGTGCAGAGGTTGAAAGCGGAAGTACTTTTTCAGATGTGCTGGACTACATGAATACAAACAGCATCGCCTTGGTGGGTGCTGTCCATGACTTTACTTGTCCATTGAACGGAAAGAATTATATGCTTTTTCCGATAAGAACAATTTGACCAATTCCAATTTATCGAGCAGTTTAATGGTTCGATTTAGCCCCCGAATGGCTCACCAAAAAAACAACACCACCACACGGTGGTGTCGTTTTTTTCGTGTATCCTAAAGGAGGATCGACGAAAGTTATTCGAGCAAAGCATAGGTTGACTTTTGCGAAAAATCATCGTATAATAATCTCACCGAAAATCCAGAATTTGACGAAGGAGCGAAGATATATGGACAAGGAAACGATCGGCACAGTACTGTCTGTTGCAAAGCAATGGTGGTTAAAGGTGAACACGAAGCCCATACGAACGGGGACTTTGGACGGAGCAACCTTTCCTCATATCATTAAAGTTCAGTACACGGTTGAAGGAATTACCTATACCAAAAGAAAATGGATCGGTGCGGGCAAAGAAGTTCCCGCGGTCGGAAGTCGGCTGACCGTTCTTTATCGTTCCGACAAACCGACCAAGGCAAAGATCCTTTGATAAAATAAATTCGGCAGAGAGCTTGTTTTCTCTGCCGAAATTCGTTTGTAGGGGCGACCATTGATCGCCCGTTTTTTGTTTTGCGGTTGTTTGCGGGCGACCGATGGTCGCCCCTACGGTTGTGCGCGGTTTCGTCTCCCGCCTTATGGAATTTTTGCTTTTTGGGGATCGTATATTGCAATATCGCCCTTTATGTGGTATAATTGCTACAATGACGGGTTCTTTTGCTCTGAAGGTGCCCAACCAAGAAAGGAACTGCTACTATGAAAAAATTGTTATCCTGCCTTCTCGTCCTCTGTTTCGTTCTCTCTTTGAGCTTCACGCTTGTGTCCTGCGCGCATAAGTGCGAGTTTTCGGACGAGTGGACCTACGATGAGTCTTCTCATTGGCGCGTATGCCGCGATGAGTCCTGCGTCGAGATCTCGGACAAAGCTGAGCACGCGTGGGACGAAGGAAATATAACCACCGTTGCAACCCAAGAGCAGGACGGCGTTAAGACCTTCACCTGCACGGTCTGCTCCAAGACCAGAACCGAGGCCGTCGTCTTCACCGGACTCTCCAAAGAGGAATGGAACGCGGCGCTGAGCGCAGACGTTTTTGAAAACTTCTCATTCAAAGAGGCTGCCAGCGTCTTCGGATCCGGCATTTCTCTTGACGTCGAAACGGTTTATAAATTCACCAAGGATGCCGCATGGGTCGAGATAACCATGATCGGACAAACTCAAGGGGAATATGCTCCCGATAAAGAGGCTGCCAACGAATTGCGTCGGGAGATGGTTGATTCCATCAAAGCCATCACTGAGTACGATAGCTTCGAATATGACACCGAGACCAAGACCTACAAGGCAACCAAGGATATCCAAATCGATTCTCTTGACGCATCCACCGATGACATTACTCTGAGTTTTGCCGACGGCAAGCTGGTCGAGATCAAATATTCGGCGACGGTCGTCGATCCCGAAACGAACGTTACCCTTACCGCCAACTCGACAATAACGCTTTCCGATTACGGAACCGTTGTTCTTACTCCCCCCGAGGAATAAGAATCTTGTTTATCCGTCTTTGTTACGGGATCAAATTAAAATCATATGTACGGGCGACCGACGGTCGCCCGTTTTGTTTTGAAAAACAAATTATTTTTCTTTACCGAATAAGGAAGACTCAGGTGGCAATAATATAGTCAGACATAAAAAAACAAGGAGTAACAAATATGTCCGACAAATTCAAAAACTCAAAATTCTATCTCGCAATGAAAAACCCCAAGGTCAGCCGCGCCGTCTATATCGCGGTGGTGATCCTTTTGGTCGCCGTTGCCGTCGTGGTCGGCTTGACCGCCGCCGCTAACCGTAAAAAGGGAGAGGTCAAGGACCCTCCCTCTCAGGTCACCACCCAGAGTCCCTCCGACACCACCAAAGTCCCCGATAACACCGGCACGACCGCTCCCGACGACTCGGTTGCTCTTCCCAACGACGAAGAGACCCCGGTAGTCTCGACCGTTCCCACCCTCTCGCTCCCCGTTTCGGGCGTACTGGGTCGAGCTCACGACGCCAAGGTACAGGTATTCTCTCCCACGATGAACGACTATCGCGTTCACCTCGGCGTTGACATCGCCACCGAGCCCGACTCGCCCGTCTACTCCGCCGCCGACGGCAAGATCCAGAAGATCTGGAAGGACCCCTTGATGGGTTACTCGGTCGCCATCGAGCACAGCGGTAACGCCGTCACCATCTACAAGAACCTCTCCGAGACTCTTGCCGACGGTATCTTCGAGGGCGCGACCGTCAAGGCGGGGCGTCAGATCGGAACGGTCGGCGAGAGCGCCATGATCGAGATCGCAGACGAGCCTCACCTCCACCTCGAGATGACGGTCGGCGGTCTTCAGGTCGACCCGCTTGAGTATTTTTCCGCCTCCGACCTCAAAAAGCTGGAGAAGGACACCGCCTACGAGGGCTGACAGACTGCACCGGAGAGCCTTTTGTTATTAAAGGTTCTCCGGTCGCCGCGTCTTGACAAATCGCTACATATATTGTATAATATAAGTGACTTATTTCGTTTTACTTAACGCAAGAGAACGCCGAAGTAACCGTGAAGGGACGTGTGTCACGGGTCAACACGGCGAACGCCTTGCGTACCTTTTCGCGTGCAAAAATGCGAAAAGCTCGGTTTTTACAGCATAAAAAAGGAGAAAAAATGCCAAAAAAGAAAACTAACGCAAAGCCAACTCGCGCTCAGATAGAGGCTGCCAAGCTCGAAAAGGAGGTCGCCGCCAAGAGCGCGTTCAAGCCCTCGAAAAAGAAGACGAGCAGCTCCGAGCAGGCTATACGCGACCGTATACGCAATCTTTCGGCGGGCTCGCCGATCGACGAAGCGGTCGACGTCAAGCCCAAGTCGGTCAAGAAGACCCACGGTATCCCGGAGGAGGAGTATGCCAAAAAGAAGGAGCAAAAGCGAGAGAGCGGCAAGAAAAAGACCGACAGCGCGCAAAAGCTCAAGGTCATTCCTCTGGGCGGCATCGGCGAGATCGGCAAGAACCTGACTCTGCTTGAGTACGGTAACGACATTCTGCTGATCGACTGCGGTCTCGGTTTCCCCGACGAGGATATGCCGGGAGTTGACGTCGTTATCCCCGACATGACCTACCTTGAAGCCAATCGCGACAAGCTCCGCGGTCTGGTGCTGACCCACGGTCACGAGGACCACGTCGGCGGAGTCCCCCACCTGCTCAAGAGCTTTAATATTCCGGTCTACGGAACGAGACTGACCCTCAAGATAGTTGAGAACAAGCTCAAGGAGTTCAGACTTCCGTGGGACGCCGACCTGCGCACCGTCGAGGCAGGGGACAGCGTTAAGCTCGGTTGCTTTTCGACCGAGTTCATTCGCGTCAACCACAGTATTGCCGACGCCTGCTGTCTGGCGATCACGACGCCGGTTGGTCTCGTCATTCACACCGGCGACTTCAAGCTCGATCTGACGCCCATCGACGGCGATATAATGAACATCACCCGTCTGGGTGAGCTGGGTCGTCGCGGCGTTCTGCTGCTTATGTGCGAGTCGACCAACGCCGAGCGTCCGGGCTACACTCCGTCCGAGAGAACGGTCGGAAACTCGCTTGAGTACGTCTTCAACACCAACGAGGACAAGCGACTCATCATCTCGACCTTCTCGTCGAACGTACACCGCGTTCAGCAGATAATCGACGCCTCGGAGCGTCACGGCAGAAAGGTCGCCATAACCGGTCGCAGTATGATAAACGTCATTTCGTCGGCGATAGAGCTGGGGTATATGACCGTCAAGCCGGGAACGCTGATCGACGTCGGAGATATGAAGCGCTTCCGCCCCGGCGAGCTGACCGTCGTCTGCACCGGAAGTCAGGGTGAGCCGATGTCCGCCCTTTACCGAATGGCGTACGCCGATCGCTCCCCCATAACTCTTGACCACAACGACATCGTTATGATCTCGGCAAACGCCATACCGGGCAACGAAAAGCTGGTCGGTCGTATCATAAACGAGCTGTGCCGTCGCGGTATCGGAGTCATAAACGACCCGACGGCGGGACTGCACGTTTCGGGTCACGCCTGCGCCGAGGAGATCAAGCTGATGTTAGCCCTCACTCGCCCGAAGTTCTTTATGCCGCTTCACGGTGAGTACCGTCACCTGCAGGCAAACCGTAAGCTCGGCGAGCTTATGGGCATCAACGGAGGCAATATCTTTGTCTCAAGCCTCGGTCAGGTGCTGGAGCTGACGCGCCGCACGGCGAGCTTCGGCGGTAAAGTCCCCGCCGGACCCGTTCTGGTCGACGGCTCGGGCGTCGGTGAGGTGGGTGAGATCGTTCTGCGCGACCGTCGACTGCTCTCGCAGGACGGTATCATCGTCGTTTTCGCCACCGTCGATCTCAACGACCGTCTGATCCTCACCCGTCCCGACGTCATCTCGCGCGGCTTCGTTTATATGAGAGAGTCGGAGGAGCTGATCGAGCAGCTTCGCGAGTTGTCCGTATCGGTGCTGTCAAGCTGTCTCAACCGACGCGGCAGCCTCGACCGTATGCAGATCAAGACCCGCCTTCGCGACGAGCTCTCGCGCTTCCTCTACTCAAAGACCAAGCGAAGACCGATGGTCCTGCCCGTAATAATGGATATGTGAGCGTTTTTGTAACAAATGTTATATTTCGTTCACAAACACGTCACAAGCTAATCAAGTATTAGAGATATAATAGGGTATTATCTGTCAAAAGTGTCGACAGACCTATCTTCAGAAAAATTTTTTCAATACAAAGGAGACCCCCTCAAATGGGAAAGAGCAAGCGTATCAGAGCCGACCGTGCGAAGAACACGTTCGAGAGCCCTGAAAGATTCGAAAAGAAGAACGAAGCCAAGAAGGCAAAGCTGACGACCATCGTCCTCGTTTGCGTTCTTGCCGCTATCATCGTTCTGACCGCAACCCTCGTTATTCTTGACAACACCGGCACCTTCCTGCGTGCCAGCATCGTTTATCAGTCGGATAACTTCTCTATCGACGGTATGATGACCACTTATATGTTCTATTCGACGTATAACTCGTGGTATTCGCAGCTCGGTGAGTATACCTCTTATTATATAAATGAGAGCTACATCACCAGCCAGGCAGAGTCGATCCTGCTTCTCTGTGAGGCAGCCAAGGCAGAGGGCTATGCTCTCCTTGACGAGGACTATGCAAAGATAGACAAGACCGTCACCGACCTCAAGGACGCCGCCCGTGAGGCAGGCTACTCCCTCGCTCAGCTCTACGGTCAGGGAGTTACCGAGCGCGATATCAGAAATATGCTCGAGCTGCAGCAGCTCGCCTCCAAGATCCAGACAGACAAGCAGGACGGTCTGACCGACAGCTATCTGTCTGACGCCGAGGCGATCAACAAGTACTTCGAGGAGAATAAGACCAGCCTTCTTGCCGGTGCTTACGTCTCCGCCAAGACGACCAACGCCGAGTGGAGAGCCGAGCTCCTCACCGCCGAGACCGCCGAGCAGTTCAAGTCCACCTTCATCAAGCTCTACGTAACCGATAAGTTCGTTGCAGAGTACCAGAAGAGCGAGAAGGACAAGGCAGACGCCGATAAGACCCAGGTCGCACTTCTTGAGGCGCTTGCCAAGGCAGCCGTTGAGGCAGTCGACTTCGTCCTGTACGACACCAAGGTCGTCAACGCCGCCGAGACCGAGATCAAGCTGGACGGCAGCAGCACCAAGGTCACCGATGCCATGATCAAGGCAGTCTACGAGGGCAAGTACCGTGACGCCTATATCACCGAGAACGGAGACGCGGCAGTCACCGCCGTCACCGAGGCAGTCTATAAGGCAGCCGCCACCGCGGCAGACAGTCTCAGAACCGCCATCTCGAGCGATCTGAAGACCAACTCGAACTACACCTACCCGAACAAGACCACCGTCTCGAAGGACGATTATCTTGATACCACCGCCGGCGATACTCTTGAGATCCCCCCGGCAACCACCACCGCCGCCAACACCACCGCTGCCGGTTCTACCACCGCAGAGGACAAGACTCCCGCAACTCCCGAGGAGCTGAACCTGTTTGACACCTGGTTCTTCAGCGGAGACCGCCAGGAGAAGGATAAGACCGAGATCGCCGA
>JAZKZA010000026.1:0-2554 GCA_045612445.1 Eubacteriales bacterium
AGCATTTTTTACACAAAATTACTTGCATTATCTTATCAAAACGAGAGGATTTTAGCATTATATTAATATGAATAAACTTAATTTGCAATATGTCCGGCACAACACCGGAACAAAAAGTACGAAGATTTTGCCCTCAAATATCAGATTTTACGAGCTGACGCTCCTCCTTCACGGCGAGCTTTGCTACACGGCAGACGGCACACGGCTTGATATGAAGTCGGGCGACGTCATCTGCCTGCCGCCCGACACCCTCAGGACTCGCGAGGCGGGGGGAGAGAAGTCGGACTATATCAGCTTTAATTTCACCTCGGAGGAGCCTATCGACCTTCCCTTGAAGCTCGACGGCGCTGTGGGAAACGACGTGCTTTTGCTCGTTGCCGCGTGCGACGAGATAACTCGCAAGCCGATACCCGACACCGACACTATGGAGAAAATAGCGCACCTGCTATGTTGCATATTGCTTATAATGAAGGACAGGGCAAAGCAAAAGGGCTACAACCAGCTCACGCTTAAGATAATGCAATATCTGCAGTCGAATTTTTCCGAGAAGATAACGCTCGACGATATAGGAAGGCTGACCTTTTTCTCGCCGAACTATTGCGAGAACGTTTTCAAGCGTGAAACGGGGCGCTCGGTGATAGATTATCTGCTCCAGATACGAATAGAGGAGGCTAAAAGACTGCTTGCCGAGGGCTCGCTTACCCTCAGCGCCGTTGCCGAGGCGGTGGGCTTTGACGATTACAATTATTTCTCCCGCGTATTCAAGAAAAGAACGGGCTACGCGCCCACCGAATATAAGAAGCTTATTTTGCTTTGATATCGGTGATAATGAAAATATAAATTACCGTTTTTCTGCGATAATTTGTGATAAAGTATTGCTTTTTGGGGGCTTGTGAGTTAAAATAAGGAGAGCTACGGCTCTTATCGATCAAGCAGACCTGCGCACGCGTCAAAGAAAAGGCAGAGTGCCTTGCGGTGTGCGAAAAAACAAAAGGAGAAAGTTGATAAAATGAGTTACAGAATATATCCCGTTATAAATTGCGGTCCCGAGTGTAACGATTACGAGGTAAAGGTAAACGGAGTGCCGGCAGAGCTTAACACGGCTCGCGTTTCCGCTATGCCCTTCAACCGCCGTTGGCCCGGACATCAGAGAGATATCTCGCAGAGTGAAACGATACAGTTCCTCTCGATGTGCACCGACGAGGCGGTAGAAATAGAGATAACTCCCCGCGAGGCGTTTGATGCAGATAAGCTTAAGATCCGTCCGCGCTCGCTCGGTATCGTGCCGACCGTTACTGAGGACGGAAAGATAAGATTTACGCTTCCGAGGGCTGCTTATCTCACCGTTGAGCCCTACGGCAGAAACCGCGCTTTGCATATCTTTGCAGATCCCGTTTGCGATTACGGAGTTGACAAGACCGCCGAGAACGTTATCTATTACGGCGCAGGCGAGCACGACGTGGGACAGATAGAGCTTCACAGCGGCGAGACCTTGTTTATCGACGAGGGAGCCGTCGTTTATGCCTGCATCAAGGCAAACGAGGCTGACGATATAAGGATAGTGGGACGAGGTATCCTTGACAACAGCCGCAACAAGGAGAAGATACTTTTTGAGGTAAACGCCGAAGAGAATCACTCCGCGATAAAGAACGCGAAAAGACAGCACACCGTTCAGATAGAGTACTGCAATAACGTGTATATCGACGGTATAACCATTCGCGATTCGCTCGTATATAACATCCGTCCGCTTGCATGCGATAATTTTAACGTCAAGAACGTTAAGATAATCGGCTGCTGGAGATTTAATTCAGACGGTATCGATATGCACAACTGCACGAACGTCCACATAGACGGCTGCTTTATCAGAACCTTTGACGACAGCCTTTGTATCAAGGGCTTTGACTGCTATTATCAGGGCGACGTTGATGCGGCAGTGCGCGAGGCGATGTACAGAAACGGCAAGAGATACGATACCTTCAAGAACGTCGTGGTTGAAAACTGCGTCGTATGGAACGACTGGGGCAAGTGCCTTGAGATCGGTGCTGAGACACGCGCAGAGGAGATGGCGAATATCGAATTTCGCAACTGCGACATCATTCACGCCATGGGCCCCGTGCTTGACTGTATGAACGTTGACTATGCCGACGTTCACGACGTTACCTTTAAGAACATAAACGTTGAGCTTGACGAGGATATCCCGAAATATCTCATTCAGCGCAAGGATTCAGACGTTTTCACAAACACCGAGCCCGGATATAAGCCCTATACCATCTCGGTGACTGTTGAATATCACTACGAATATTCGGCAGGCGGCGCAAGACGAGGCAGAAACAGAGACATCACCTTTGAAAATATGCGTATGTACGGAGATCGCGCACCCAGACTCCGCTGCGGAGGATTTGACGCCGAGCACAGAACCGAAAATATTCTTATTTCGGGACTTTATCATAACGACGTCCGTATAGACAGCGCCGATGGGACAGAGTGGGAGGACAAGGGCTTTACCTCTAACGTCCGCATAGTTTCCGAGGAGTTCGCGCAGATGGAAAAGAAC
>JAZKZA010000027.1:0-1796 GCA_045612445.1 Eubacteriales bacterium
TGCTGCTCGATATACTCCTCCTGATGCCGTATATACCTCTGCTGCTCCCAGTAGTGCTTCTCCGCCACGCGACGGTCGTCGTCGCGCAGAGCCTGCGCCTTGGTGTAGCTTCCCGAATAAAGTTTTCCTCTTGTGTTTTCAAGAAACAGGGTCTTGTTTGTGACTCGCTCGGGAAAATATCGGTCGTGCGAGATGACCAGCAGGCACTTTTTGTAGCCCGACAGATAGTTTTCAAGCCAACCCAGCGTTTCGATGTCGAGATGGTTGGTCGGCTCGTCAAGAAGCAGTATGTCGGGGTCGCGGCAGAGCTGCCTCGATATGGCGAGTCTCGTTCTCTGCCCTCCGCTCAGGCTTCCGACCGGACGCGACGACGCCTCGTCGTCAAGACCCATTCTCCGAAGCACCGAGGCGCAACGTGAACGGAACTCCATACCGCCGTCGCGAATATACCTCTCGTTCAGATCGGTGTATTTCTGCATCAGCTCGGCGTAGACCCGATTTCCCGACACCTCCGACCAGGCGCTGAGCTGTCTTTTCATCTCCTCAAGGCGAGTCTCGGCTTCAAGGTGCTCGGGAAAGGCGTGGTACATAAGCTCAAGAGCCGTCACGCTCTCGTCGATCCCCTCAGGCAGTCGAAACGCCCCGTCCTGCGTCAGAACTCCGATGCTTTTATCCTTTGATATATATATCTCTCCCTCGTCAGGCAGCTCCAAGCGGAGGATCAGACGAAAAAGAGAGGTCTTTCCACAGCCGTTGACGCCAACGATACCAAGTCTGTCGTCGTCGTTGATGGCAAACGACACGTCCCGAAGTATACTTTTAACTCCGTAGCTGAGCGAAAGGTGATTAACACTGATACCTGTCATTTTTCCCTCCGTTACAGCTTTATCTTGATCTCGACAGCCACGCCGAGTATCCTTGCCTCGCCCGACTCAAAGTCCTCGGGAGTCAGCACGATAGGCTTGTAGTCCTCGTTTTCGGGCAGCAGCAACAGCTTTTTGTTTCGTCGGCAAAAGCGCTTGACGGTAGCACACTCTCCACCGACCAGACAGGCAACGATCTCTCCGTCCTCGGCGTACTGCTGCTTACGGAAAAGCACCAGCGATCCGTTCACCATTCCGCAGTTCTTCATGCTGTCGCCGCAGACGCGCAGATAGAAAAAGTCGTCCGAGTCGTCGATGTCGGCAAGCTCGTAGCCGAGCAGCGTTTCATTGGTTATGATGGGCGAGCCGGCGCGGATCTCACCGATGATCGGCACCATCTTGCGCGCCACGATGCTTCGGTAGCTCTTCATCTCGCCGCCCGATTCGCCGCCGAGCAGGGCGTCGAGCGAGACGCCGAAATGCTCGGCGATCAGCTTGAGCTTGTCTGCCTTCGGGGTAGAGCGACCGTTCTTCCAGTCCGAAAAGGTCGAGTTCGATATCCCCGTTGCCTTCGCCACGCGATAGACCGTCGTGCCGTTCTTTTTCAGTAGCGCCTCAAAGCGTTGGTAATTCATGTTATCTCCTTGTGCTTTTTTTAAGTCACGGTTGTGCGAAATAAACAAACATTTTATTTTTGCGAAATCTCTATTGACATTATTACGGAAATGCGTTATAATATACCCGTCGGGCAGCCCCAACCGACAAGCGGCTCGCTCGCCGATACCGAGCATCACGCGCTCCCTTTACCGTTTAGCTTTATTATAAACAAAAGTGACGCGTTTGTCAACAACAAATCCTCAAATATTAGGAAAAATCAAGCAAAAAATGTGTTTTGAATGTCAAAAGCAATTCTGTCCCGACGCCTGTCCCGAC
>JAZKZA010000028.1:0-3169 GCA_045612445.1 Eubacteriales bacterium
TTGCTCCGGCATCCGCCAAGAAGTTAAAACCATCGCGGTCAACGACGTTTCCGGCACCGATCTTAACGCTGTCGCCATACTTCTCGCGGACCCAGGCGATAGTCTTTGCCTGCCAGCAGGTATATCCCTCCGACGAGTCGATGCAGAGCACGTCAGCACCTGCCTCGATAAGAGCGGGTACGCGCTCGGCATAGTCGCGCGAGTTGATTCCGGCACCGACCATATAACGCTTCTCGCTGTCGAGTATCTCGTTGGGGTTGTCCTTATGGCTGGCGTAGTCCTTACGGAATACGAAGTATGCAAGACGTCCGTTATCGTCAACGATGGGGAGCGCGTTGAGCTTATGCTCCCAAATGATATCGTTAGCTTCCTTAAGGGTTGTTCCGAGAGGGGCTGTGATCAGCTTCTCGGCAGGGGTCATAAAGTTCTTGACCGGCTCGTCGGTGCTCATACGGCTGACACGGTAGTCACGGCTGGTTACCAGACCGAGGAGCTTACCGGTTGCGGTGCAGTCATCGGTAACGGCAACGGTGGAAAAGCCGTTCTTCTCCTTGAGAGCAAGGATATCGGCAAGAGTATGCTCGGGGGTCACGTTCGACGCACTGACAACAAATCCCGACTTGTACGCCTTGACGCGGGCGACCATCGCCGCCTCATCCTCGATGCTCTGCGAACCGTAGATAAACGAAAGTCCACCCTCCTTAGCAAGAGCGATCGCCAGCTTATCGTCGGAAACCGACTGCATTATAGCCGAGGTCATGGGTATATTGAGGCTGATCGCAGGGGTCTCGCCCTTCTTGAAGCGGACCAGCGGGGTCTTCAGCGAGACGTTCGAGGGAATGCACTCCTCCGAGGTATATCCCGGGACGAGCAGGTACTCACTAAAGGTATGTGAAGGTTCTTTGTAATAGTAAGCCATTTTGGTAAACTCCAATCTATATTATTTGAAATACTTAACAGCCGATGCGAACAGCTTCATATCGTATTCGCCGACAACGTTTTTATAAAGCGAGCTGCCAATACGCTCCGAGTGACCCATCTTACCGAGGATTCGTCCGTCGGGAGAGAGAATACCCTCGATCGCCGACACCGATCCGTTCGGGTTAAAGGCGGTATCCATCGTGGGGGCGCCGTTGAGGTCAACGTACTGAGTTGCTATCTGACCGTTCTTGGCAAGACTTGCTACCAGCTCGTCCGACGCGAGGAAGCGTCCCTCTCCGTGAGAGATCGGAACGGTGTATATCTCACCGACCTCAGTTCCGGCAAGCCACGGGGACTTGTTGGTGCAAACACGGGTGCGAACCAGCTTGGACTGGTGTCTTGCTATGACGTTGTGCGCCAGAGTGGGACAGCTCGCGTCGGTATCGATGATCTTACCGTAAGGCACGAGACCGAGCTTGATAAGAGCCTGGAAGCCGTTACAGATACCGATCATAAGTCCGTCGCGCTCGTCGAGCAGCTTGGTGACCTCTGCCTTGATCGCGGGATTGCGGAAGAAGGCGGTTATAAACTTGGCAGAGCCGTCCGGCTCATCTCCTCCCGAGAATCCACCGGGAAGGAATACCATCTGACTGTCAGACAGCAGCTTGGTGACTCTTTCAACGCTTCTTGCAACGTCGTCTGCCGTAAGATTGCGAATGACCGCGATCTCGGGTATCGCTCCCGCCGCCTCTATGACCTTTGCCGAATCGTACTCACAGTTAGTTCCCGGGAAGACGGGAATGAGAACTCTCGGCTTGGCGCATTTAACTGCGGGCGAGGCGATCTTATCGGTCTTATACGACACGGGAGTGAGATCCTTGGTAGTAGCGGGGGCGTCGGTCGGGTAAACTCCCTTGAGCGTGCCCTCATTGATCTCGAGCAGCTCGGCAATGCTGACCGCCTCGCCGTCGATCTTAACGACAGGCTCTGCGGTGGTCTCACCGATCTTCATAGCGCCCTCGACCTCCTCGGTCAGCTCGGCCACGATAAAGCCGTAGAAGGGCAGATACCAGTCATCTCCCGAGACGCGTCCGTTCGAGGCAAAACCGATCTCGTTACCGAACGACATCTTCATTACCGCCTCAGCAACGCCGTTTTCAACGGCCCAAGCGGCCTTGACCTTGCCCTGCTCCGAAAGACTGTGGAAGTACTCCCAGGTAGCCTTTATGCTGTCAGCGCTATTGTCCTTAGGTCCGAAGAGATATACGGGATCTCCTGCCTCCTTGAACTCGGGAGACAGAACTGCGCTCGCCTTGACGGGCGCGATCGCGAAGGAGATCAGCGTAGGAGGAACATCCATATCCATAAACGATCCCGACATCGAGTCCTTACCGCCGATGGCGGCGGCAGAGAGCTCGAGCTGAGCATCCATCGCTCCGAGCAGTGCGGCAAAGGGCTTGCCCCAGCGCAGCGGCTCGTTTTTAAGCTTTTCAAAGAACTCCTGAAGAGTGAGATATGCTTTTTTGTAGTCAGCACCTGCGGCGACCAGCTTGGTCATCGAGGTGTATACTGCCGAATATGCACCGCGGTACGGGTCTATGCACATCGCATCGGGATCAAGACCCCACGCCATAACGCTGGCGTCGTCGGTCGTCTGACCCGGAAGAGTCGGCAAAAGTGCCGCCATAGCCTGCGCGGGTGTGCGCTGGGTCTTACCGCCGAAGGGCATAAGTACTGATCCCGCACCGATCGAGCCGTCAAACCTCTCAACGAGACCGCGACGCGATGCCGTTTTAAGATCTGCCGCCATCTCGCGAACAGAGCCGTAAAGTGCCTTTGAGAATACCGAAAGGTCCTTTTCGTTGACCTCGACCGTAGTGTGCTTATCAGCACCGTTGGTGTTAAGGAACTCGCGCGAGAGGTCTGCAATAGTTTGTCCGTTCCAGACCATGACCATTCTTGCCGCCTCGGTTACGGTGGCAACACGATATGCCTCAAGGTTTTCGTTCGAGGCGTATTCGATAAATTTATCTGCGTCCTCGGCGGCAACAACGACTGCCATTCTCTCCTGAGATTCGGAGATAGCAAGCTCGGTTCCGTCAAGTCCGTCGTACTTCTTGCGAACAGCGTCCAGCTCTATGCAAAGTCCGTCGGCAAGCTCACCGATCGCGACCGAAACACCGCCTGCGCCAAAGTCGTTACAACGCTTGATAAGTCTTGTAACGTCGGGGTTTCTGAAAAGTCTCTG
>JAZKZA010000029.1:0-2171 GCA_045612445.1 Eubacteriales bacterium
GAGGGGGACCGCGTTAGCGGTGGAAGGAGCCTGCGTGGCTTTGGGTTTGTGCTAACTTTATTGTAACGCACTCTCCCTCAGTCGCCTACGGCGCCAGCTCCCTCCCGGAGGGATCCTTTGATTTGTGCGGACTTTTCCATAGCAAAATAACCATGATTTTGTTGTAGTCTTTAATCAATACAGGCAAAGCACTACATTTATAGACACAAATGCTATTTTATATTTCCATTATAACGGAAAGCACCATGGGCTTTCTCTTCGTCTTTTTGAAGAAGAAGCGGCCAAGCTCGTCACGAATGGAGTTCTTGATCTGCGTGCGGTCACCGCCACGGCGTGAGATCGCATTTTCGAGCGTCTCAAACGCAAGTGAGCGTGCCTCGTCGAGAAGCTCCTCGGACTCCTTCATATAGATGAAGCCACGGGAGATGATGTCGGGTCCGGAGATTATATAGCCGCCGCGGATGTCCACGGTCGCAACTACCATTACGAGACCGTCCTCGGCGAGATGCTTTCTGTCGCGGAGCACCACGCTGCCGATGTCACCAACGCCCGAGCCGTCAACAAGCACGTTACCTGCAGGAACAGTGCCCTCAAACTTTGCCGACTTTTTGTCCACCTCGAGTACCTTTCCGCACTCGGAAACAAAGATGTTCTGCGAGGGGATCCCCATAAACTCGCCGATCTCCTTGTTTGCGTAAAGATGGCGGTACTCGCCGTGTATCGGCATAAAGAATTTAGGCTTCAAAAGTGCCATAAGGAGCTTGATCTCCTCGCGGCAGGCGTGACCCGAAACGTGCACCGCATCGACCGAGTCGTTTACCACCTTGACACCGTTTTTTGCAAGAGCGTTGATGATTTTTCCGACCAATTTCTCATTTCCGGGTATCGCACTGGAGCTGAGAACGACCACGTCACTGCCGGGGGTAAGCTTGACCTTGTCGTGCTCGCCGAAGGCAATTCTGTAAAGCGCGGACATAGGCTCGCCCTGGCTTCCCGTAGTGATAAGAGTTACCTCGTTCGGGCGGTATCTCTTCATATCTCCGACGTTTATAAGCACGCCGTCGGGCAGGTCGATATAGCCAAGCTCAGCCGCCGCACCGATAACGTTCTCCATACTTCTTCCGAGTATGGCAACCTTGCGGCCGTGGTTTGCGCTGGCATCGATGATCTGCTGAACTCTGTGAACGTTTGAGGAGAAGGTCGCTATTATCACGCGCTTGTCCTCGTACTGTGTAAATATCCTTTCAAGTGAGCCGCCGACCGTGCGCTCGGAGGGGGTGTAGCCCGCCCTTTCCGCATTCGTAGACTCGCAAAGCAGAAGCTGAACTCCGTCGCGGCCGATCTCGCCGATACGGGTCAGATCCATCATTTTTCCGTCAATGGGGGATACGTCAAGCTTAAAGTCACCCGTGTGGAACACCGTTCCGACAGGGGTCTTTATCGCGATCGCGCAGGCGTCGGCGATAGAGTGGTTGACGTGGATAAACTCCGCCTTGAAAACACCGAGGTTGATGACGTCGCCCGCCTCAACGGTGTAAAGCTCGGGGTCGTAGCCGGGCGAATTCTCGTCAAGCTTTCCCTCAATTATTCCAAGTGAAAGCCTCGTTCCGTAGATCGGAACGTTTATCTGCTGGAGCACGTAGGGAACTGCTCCGATATGGTCCTCGTGACCGTGGGTGATCAGAATACCTCTGATTTTGTCGGCGTTCTTTACAAGATAGGATATGTCGGGAATGACAAGGTCAACGCCGAGCATATCGTCATCGGGAAATCCCATACCGCAGTCAACAACGACGATATCGTTGCCGTACTCTAATACGGTCATGTTTTTTCCGATCTCCTGAAGACCGCCAAGGGACATAACGCGCAGCTTTGCGCCACCCCTTGTACTGTTCTTTTTATTCGTCATATTTTCCTTATTAAAATCACTACCGCAAGGGTTATAGCCGAGCCTACGATCGCTGATCCGATATGCGAAAATATCAAGATCAAGACTCTCGCGCGCAGACGTCCAAAACGTCTGTTGATCAGCCTTTCGGCCTCGTACACCATACCCCGTGTAGCGTTATTTTCGTTTTTTATCTCGCATTACCCCGCATAAAGTATGCTCAATTATAGGGTAATACGCTATATTTTATTCACATCACCCGTCAAAAATAACGGGCTTTACC
>JAZKZA010000030.1:0-13328 GCA_045612445.1 Eubacteriales bacterium
TCCGAGTTTTTGACCGACACCCACGGCGAGGGTATCATAAACACTCTGTTTGACGGCTACGCCCCCTACCGCGGCGATATTACGATGCGCTTCACCGGTGCTTTGGTCGCGTCGGAGGACGGCGAGACGACCCGTTACGGACTTTACAACACGCAGGAGAGAGGACAGCTCTTCGTCGGACCGCAGACGCCGGTCTACGAGGGAATGATCGTCGGAGAGAACCCGAAGAACGAGGACATCGCCATCAACCCCTGCAAGAAAAAGCAGCTGACCGCCATTCGTTCGGCGGGTGCGGACGAAAAGCTTTTGCTGACGCCCCCCGTTATCTTCACGCTTGAGGAGGCGATCGAGTTCATCGGAGACGATGAGCTGATCGAGGTCACGCCCAAGACCATCAGACTTCGCAAGAGGATACTGAACACCGAGCAGCGCCTGAAATGGCAGAGCCGCGTGAAAAAAGGACTTGCCGAATAAATCAGCATAACCCCCCAACGGATCACACCCGTCGGGGGGTTATTTATTCGATCAACACGACCTCGCAGTCTTTCCCTGATCTTTGGGCGTATTTTATGACCGACTGCGTACCCTTTGAGCTTCCGTTCCAAAAAACGAGGACTTTGTCGGCGTAGTCCACGATAGCTTTGTTTCTGACGATGGGCGCACCCCGACCGTAGCGATCGTACTGCGGCAGAAATTCGGTCAGCTTTAGCGAGCGGCTCTTGGCGTATTGGGCGGCGCAGGCGTCCACACCTATCGCCCCTCCCGAAACGATCTCGTCCACGTCTTGTGGGACGTATCGGTCGAGATCGACTGCGGTGATGCCTCTTGAGCCTACGATAGCCAGCTTCATAATCTTCCCCGTTGGATATATTTTGAACGCGTTATGTGTTTACAAACAACATTTTATCACAAAATAGGTGTAAAGTAAATACATATTATATTCAAACAGAGGTTATTATGGCTATAAAAAGTTTGTCAATAAGAATTGAAGAAGAGATGCTGGATAAGCTGCACGTTGTTGCCGACTACGAGGGAAGGAGCGCGAACAGCCAGATACTCGTGCTTATCCGCGACCTTATCGCCGCCTACGAGGAAAAGCACGGCGAGATAAAGACCGGAAAGAGATAACGCCGCTTTCTTGGGCGGCGAACCGGTAGGGCGGGAGCTTGCTCCCGCCCTACTTTTAGAATGATTCGCTCGGGATGAGGAGTAAGGGCTAAAAATTGAGGGCTGACCAAACGGTCAGCCCTCTTGCGCTTTTATTAGTGGTAATACTCAAGCAGGATTCCGATTCCCTGCATATAAATGTTCAGATACTCGCCTTCGAAGACTGCGGGGTCCGGATAGGGTATCTTCGTACCGGCGGGTATACCAAGCATACCGCTCAGCTCGAGGGGGATCTCTATTATTCCTTCGGGGGCATAAGGCATCAACGTTCCCGTTTCAACGTCCTGATAGGCAATTCCGCCGCCCGACGACTGAAGTATCGGCACGCTTCCGTTTGCCGTGGGAGCCATCATATCCTTGAGAGCCGTGTTCTCTCCATCGTTGATCTTCATGTTCATGACCGTCTTGCCCGCTACGGTATAGCTTCCACGGTGCTCCGCTATGCTTCCTCCGGCAATGTCACCGTCTCCCATAACGACCATCTTCATATTGACGGTAGGAACGCCGGAGATCTTCGTCGTGCTCAAGAATGACGCGGGCTTATCCAGTATACGGAACACATTCATCAAGCTCGAGAGCTGCGAGATGCCGTCGTTTGCCATCAGTATCTTCTTGGCAAGCGCGACCTGGTTGACGGCTACGAACCACGCCTCTTCACCGGTTACGTAGGAGTACAGATTCTTATCGGTCTCCTCGTCAACAACGACGTCGATCGACAGACCGTAATTGCACTCAAGGTCTCTGTTTGCATTCTGAGCCAGAATGACGGGACCGCCGCACTTGGCAAGCATAGAGGTCTCGATATTGACCTTTATTCCGAAAATACTCTCCGAGGGTCTTTCGTTCTGGAGCTCAAGCGTGTCGTAGAACTTATTGTGACTCCAAAGGAAGAGATGACCCTGCCAGGCGTTATAGAACTTGACGTTCTTGAGATTGAGCGTGAGTCCGTCCTCCTCGGTGGAGACCGACATCATAAAGGCGTCGATGTTAACGTTCGTCATATTGACGGTGCTCGAGCCTACCTGGAACGCCGAAACACCTCTCATATGTCGCTCGGAGGCTTTCTGGTCGTTACTGTGAGGATCGTTGTCGCGCAGGGCGAGATCCTTTATGTTATACTTGACCTGATCGAAGGGGAAGCTTCGGCTGTTTGCATATTCGTCTTTTTTGAAGTCTTCCGTGTTTGCCTGAAGCTCAAAGAGAGTTGCGGACGAATAGGGGTCGTCGTTGTTACCAAAGCCCTTATGAGCAACGGCGGGCAGGTTATACGAGAAGATGCTATAGCAGTTTCCGTATATCGAGAACGTCTCGCCTACCGACGCCAAGTGGTTGAATATACCGACGTGCTCCACGAGGGCGGTGTTCTTCTTGCCGTCCTTTTCGTATTCTACGAAATACTTTTCGGGAAGATCTTTCTTCTGATCGTTCTGTTCGATCGTAAGGTCCTTGTGGATAACGACGCCCTTGAGCCCGTCTCTGTACTGCAGTATTCCCTTGCTTTCAAGGAACTCCGCAACGACCGTGCCCTGCGAGAACTTCTGCTCGTCGGTCATTCCCGTGCCGTCAAACCACCAAGTTTCCTCGGGGACGTTGGTGATGAGGTTCAGCTCGTAGGCGTGATAGACGTTATAGGCGTCAACGACCGTGACGGTAAGCGAATTTTTGACCGCGTTGATATCGCTGACCGGATATCTCTCATCGTTCGGGACGATCTCGAGCGTATAGGTGTTGTTAAGGGCGGCGTCCGAGAAGAGATAGGTGTTCGTGGAGGGATCGAAGGTAACGATCGCCTTTTCCTCCTCGTCGGAAAGCTTTACGCCGTTTTTATCATATATCGTTACGTCAGTTTTGATCAGTTTTCCGTCGACCTCCTCAAGCAGACCGTTCTTATTCAGGATCGCGACGTTAAGATAAAGCTTGAAGGCGTTATCGTTACCGACGTAGTAGGGCGCTCTTTCACCCTTCGAGAGGTCGAACGATGCGTACTCCTTGAAGTTCTTCTGATAGGTATCGCGAACGAGCAGCTCGTCGGGCAGAACTGCCGCGAAGATCATACCTGTTTCTGACGGGGGGCTGACGACCTTGATCTCAACGGTCGCCGGCTTTTCAAAGCCGCCGTAGGTGACGGTAAGCAGCTTGTTGTTGCTGTTTTCTATGTCGGTCAGCGTGACGGTCAGATCGGGGCGATCGACGTATTTATACGTTCCGTCCGAATAGATGACCTTGATCTGAAGCGTTGAGGTATCTACTATCGCCTCCTGATCCTTATTAAGGGTAACGGTGGTCAGAACGCTTCCGGGAACGATCTCGATCGAGGCGATTCCCTTGACTACGATCTTGGCGGAGGCGGTAAGCGAGTATCCCTCACCCGTATCGTAGGTGAACTGAATGATGCGGTCTCCCGTATCCTTGTTGCTGTTGAACTGCTCCTCGGTCCAGTTTGCCGTGAGTCTCGGGTCGTCAAGACCGATGAGGTAGACCTCCTCCATTAGCTCACCGTTATATGTGTATTGATAAATGACGGTGATCCTGAAGTCCTTGAAGCTGAGCGGATCGCCCTGCAGCACGTAGCCCGGGACGGTTCCGTTCAGGGCGTGGATCTGATAGATATCTGCCTTGATCAGCGTGACGGCGACGACGATGGGCGTATCCATTCCCTCGTCCTGATATTTTACGGCGAAGTTGACGTTACCCACTTCAAGTCCGTCATAGGTGACGCACGCCAGATCCTTGGCGTAGACGATCTCCTGAGTTGAGTTCGAGTAGGTCAGCAGGAGTCTGAGCTTATCAACGCTCGTGGCGTATCCCGTTCTCTTGACGTGCTCAAGTCCCGAATAGATGGTGAATCCGGTGACCGCCTTGACGTGGCAGCTATACTTGCAGGAAACGCCCATATAGGTGACGGTGATCTTATCGACGTTATCGCTACCGGCGACGAGCGAGTCGTAGCCCGTAACGGTGATGCCGGTGCTGACCGTCTTAGTGGTATTATCCTCGTAGGTTACGGTCACGCGGACGCCACTGGCGTCAAAGCTCTGTCCCTTGCCGATGGCGGTGGGAAGGCTTCCGCCTATGACCGAGATGGAGCGGATACCGACGACCGTGATGACCTTGGTCGCCGTCTTTGTTATTCCGTCTTCGGTATAGCTTACGGTGAGCAGCTTTGCACCGGAGTTTATATCGGTGACGCTGACGGTGAAGCCGTCGTCGATGACCTGCTGAGCACCGTTTCCGTACAGAGCCGTGATCTTGACCCAATCCTCGTCGTATGACTCGTCAACGCGGACGGTGGGGTTGAAGGTATCAATGACGATACTGTCCAGCTCGGGGGCGACGTTCGATATCAGGACCGAATAGGAGAGCTCGCCGTATTTTACGGTGAAGCGGACGACGCCGTGCTCAATGTTGGTGTTAAGGCTGTCGGCGTTATGGGTGTACCCGCTCTCAAGCAGGACACGGGTGGATTTACTGTCGTTATAAACGGCGTAGACCGTCAGTCGGCTGACGTCGATCTTCTCGCCCGCGGGGACCGAGATCGGAATGCCGGTTGCAACTATTGCGCTTATCTCGCAGACCTTGACGGTGTGCTCGACAGTCTTATCGAGGAATTTTACGGCGATCTTCTGCTCACCCGCGACGTTTCCGTCAATGCTGCCCGAAACGGTCAGCTCGGAGAGCTCCTTTGAGAAGGTCTGTCCGTTAGTATAAGTACCGTTGACTCTGATACCGCTGACGTCAAAGCTCTGACCCTTGAGGATCTCGCCGACGACCGAGCCGCTCTCGACCGTCATGCTCGCAACGCCGACGACGGTTATATCGACCTCGGCAGTAAGCTCGCCGTACTGAACTGTCAGCTTTTTGATGCCCGCCGTCGAGGTGTCGACCGTTCCAACGGTCAGCTCTGCGAACTCAACGGTATCGTCGGTACCGTCGCTGTAGCGTACCGACGCCTGTATCGCCGAGGCGTCGACCGTTCCGCCGACCATTACCTCGCGAACGAAGCCCTCGGAGTTCAGTATCGTCAGCGCCATAGGACCGACGACCTCTATCTGATACGAGACCGAAAAGCCCTTATAGCTGATCGAAAGTCCCTTTTTGCCGTAGCTCGAGGTGTCTATCGTGCCGATCGTGAGGTCGATCGCCGAGACGTTCTCGGTGGTGTTATCGGCGTAGACGACCGTGACCGAAACGTTCGAGGTATCGAGTGTCGAACCGACCGGGATCTTGGTGGCGACCGAGTTGGTGAGCACCTTGATGTCGGTGATGTCGATGACCGAAACGGTCAGGCTTGCGCTCTTGCTCTGATAGGTGACGGTGAGGGTCTTTTCTCCCGCCGTCGAGGTATCGATGCCCGAAACGGTGACGTCTGCGATAGGCAGACCCTTGACCGTTCCGTTACTGTATACTCCCTCGACCTGAAGCGACGAGGTGTCGTATACCTTGCCTCTCTTGACCGACGTATCGACCGTTCCGGCAACGATACGGATAGACTCGAGAACGGTCTCTTTTTCGGTCACGTTGACCGAAAAGGTGGTGCTTACGTCTTTATAGGTGACCGTGACCGTTTTCGCGCCTGCTGTCGACGTATCGGGCAGGTCTATTGTGACGTCGTCGTACCCTACGACGCCGGTCGTGCCGTCGTCATAGTTTACTGCGACCTTGATGTTCGAGAAATCGAGGGTGTCACCAACCGAAAACTCGGTCTGCACCGAGTCGGCAATCACGGCGATAGCCGTGACCGACGCGTTCGAGGCGGGCGGCGGAGTGGTGCACGAGGCAAGCCCCAGCGTCAGCGCGAGGATCGCCAAAAATAAAACCAATATCTTCTTTTTCATTTTAATTTTTCGTCCTTCCTTTCAGTAGGATAGTTCTGCAAATAAAACGTTTTACAAAGCTGCTAAATAAATGGGGATAATGCGAAAAGCGTGTTTTGTCGTTTCACCTCCGGGTTACGTAAAGAATATTTATATAATATTAAATTGTTTTCAAGCTCGGGGCTTGACTTGTACGGTCGGACCGTACAAGTCAAGCATATTTTTATTTATTCAGCCGATCTGGCGGAGGGAACTCCGTTTCCTATGACCGTGAAGGTATCCTGCGCGGTCGAGCCGTCATCTGCTATGATGAAGACCTTAACGAGTCCCGGGGCGGTAAACACGAGAAGTCCCGTGTTTTCATCAATGGTGGCGCAGCCGGCGGGCGACGCCTCGATCCTGTAGCTCACCGTTTTGACGGAGGCGTTTTCGGGGTAGACCTTATATTCGAGCTGATACTGCATTCTTCCCTTTGAATCGGGAGTGATGGTCACGTATCTGCCGAAGGAGGAGTGGACAGCCATCTCCTTGTTTGTTATTTCGACTCTCTCTACCGGCACGACCTCCTCAAATACCTTGGGGTTTCTGCCAAGAAAGCCAACGAAGAGAAGCGCCGCGGCGTAGATGAGCGCGATAAGTAAAATTACTGATTTCTTCACGATCACTTCTCCTTATAGTACAGAGTCAGAGTTGAGAAGAAAGACCAAAGCCTATATGCAAGCGCTGCCGCCGAGACCAACACGAATTTTACGGCGACGTAGCCCTTTTCTTCAAAGAGCAAGAGCAGGAGTGCCGCCGCAACGGCAAACGAAACGACGAACGCCCAGCTTGTCGACTTAGTCTCGTTCGGGTTTGATACGGTGCTTCCGACGCTCGAATAAAGCTGATGCTTGGGGTTCATAAGGTCAAGCTCTGCCGAGTAAAAGGCGTGCGCGACGTATACGAACAGTATCGCTATCGAGATCAAGACGGTGTCTGCCGTCTCGAGCGGCAGAGTGTTTACGAAGACCGCCGAGGTCAACGCGATGGAAAGCACGGCAAACGACATATTCGGTATCATTTTCGTGAGTATCGGGAGAGCATACTTCGACGGGATCGTCTTTATGAGATAGCGGCTCTGACCGTCTCGCGAAAAAAGGCTTGCAAAGGTGCAGTTCGAGTTCAGAAGCAACAGCAGAGTAAGCAAAACGTTTACCGAGATTATCATGTAATGCCCGTTTTGGCTTACGTCCATGCTCGAGAAGATTGAGTTCAGAATGAAAAGCAGCATCGGCGAGGCAAGAAGTATTGCCAGGTTGTAGATGACCTCGTTGCTGTTCTTCAGAACGATAAGGTAATTGGTGAAGATCGAGGAGGTTATTCTTCCTTTTTTACGGTTCTTCTTCGGGGGAACGACCTTTTTGAGATACTCAAAGGGCGTGCTTGCCATCTTATAGAAGAGCGGACGTACCAGAAGGAAGCCAAGACCAAGCGTCAGCGCGGTGACGCCGACCAGCACGCCAAGTCTTGCGGCGGTGATGCCCGGCTCGAAGTAGGCGATAGACGTCGACGATATGTCTCCGAGGATCAGCTTACCGAGCTGATACAAAAAGTCAAAATATTTCAGATAGAAGTCGTTTATTATAGATCCGTCTATCTGCTGGAAGATCCTTGACCAGTCGCGCGCCGGGTCGAAATCCTGCGGCAGGATCGAAAGCACGTAGATAAAGCCTGCCGCCGCCGCGATGAGCGCAACGGTAAGAGTTGTCATCTGGAGCTTTTTGTGCTGTCTGTAGAAGTTTCCGATCCACATACTGGGGATCGACAGTATTGCCCCGACGGCAACCGTTCCGAGCGATACGATAACTATACAAAAGACCATCCAAAGGATATTCAAAAGCAGATTATCGTAGGTCGGGTTGGTGTTGTAGGCGAGGTTTGCGGGGTTCATGTTTCGGTGCAAAAAGTAGGCAACGAACAGAGGAACAAGGAAAGAAAAGTTTCTCTTTATCTCAAAGATGAAAAAGATGATCAGCTTTGACAGATACACCTGAATGGGGGTGCACGGCAGAGTCAGCAGCACCGAGTTGTCTCTGGCGTAGTAGAGCGACTTGGTGAGCCCGACCGTGCAGGAGACGATCGCCATCAAAAGCATTATCGAAAAGAGGAAGGAGATCATTCGGGTCGGAATATACCCTCCGCTTCCGCCAACACCCAGATATCCGCCGGCGTACATAAACGCAAAGCACAGCGCGGCGACCGCCGCAAATTTTACCACCGTACCGACGACGCTCATCAGAACGCCGAAAAATTTCCGCTTTTCACTCTTGCGACGCGCGAAATTCATCTGTTCCTTGAGCTGCATCGTGACGAGGATCCGCAGACTGTTCATTCCGCAGCCTCCTCCGCGCTCTCCTCAACGTAAGGCACGTGCTCGTCGTTGCCGTCGTAAATGATGTCAAGATAGTATTTCTCAAGCTCGATGCCCTGCTCGGAGAGCTCCTTGAGCGTGGTGTATGCACGGAGCTGACCCTTCTTGATTATGGCGATCTTGTCGCAAAGCTTTTCAACAACGTCTATGATATGCGAGCTGAAGAAGACGATATTACCCTTCGCGGCGTGCTCCTTCATGCACTCCTTGACCTCGTGTATGCTCGTGGGGTCAAGGCCGGTCAACGGCTCGTCCAGTATCCAGACCTTCGGCTCGTGGACCAATGCAGCCATGATCGTTATCTTCTGCTTCATGCCGTGCGAGTAGGTCTTCATCTGGTTGTCGAACGCGCCGGTGAGCTGGAATGCCTCGACGTACTTCTCTATGATAGCGTCGCGGGCGTCCTTACCGACTCCGTAGAGGTCGGCGATGTAGTTTATGTACTCTCTTCCGGTCAGGTTTTCGTAAAGAGCATAGTGGTCGGGGACGAACGCGGTGTTCATCTTGGCGGCGACCGACTGCTTTTCGACGTCGTAGCCGCAGATCTCGATACTGCCCTCGGTGATGGTCTGTATACCGACGATGCTCTTTATAATGGTGGATTTACCTGCACCGTTCGGTCCGAGGAAGCCGAATATCTCGCCTCCCTTGACCTCGAAGGAGACGTCCTTGACCGAGTAATGCTTGTTGCTTCCGTATCTCTTCGAGAAGTTACGGAGAACAAGACCGGGAGCGGCGTTGCCAACCGGCATCTCGGGCTTACCGCCCAAATATTTCTTAAGATCTTTTTTCATTTTTTTGTATTCCTTTGCCCTTTTTCTTCTGTCCTCCTCAGCGTCAAGCGCGTTGAAGAGCAATCCGTACAAGAACCAGATCGCCAGCGACATCAAAAGATAGGTCGCGATAAACAGGAGCTGATATATCGGATAGAATTTAAGCTCGACTCCGTCAAACGGGATAGTTACGACCAGCTCTCTCGTCTGCTCCGCCCATTTACCGAGATTTGAGACGATAAAGTCACCGTTGGTAAAGAAGAAGTCGGAAAGCTTGCCGGTCTTCTCGGTCAGATAGGCGTTGGTGAAGAGCATCGCGGCGTAATATCCGAGAAGAACGAGCACGGCGTACACCCACTGCTTGAACCTCGGGCGCTTGAATATCTTCAGCGAGATCATGAGAAGCGGCATGAAGAAGGCGGTATAATGGTTGTACCAATAGTTGACCATCTCGGAGCTGATCGCGCTGATGCCCGACGCCGTGTTCGGCATGAGCATCGCAAGGAGCGCGCCGATGACGTTGATGAACAGGCAGAAGTTAAACAGTCTTTTAGTGTTGAAGATCAGGCAGATGGGATAGAGGAACATCGCCGTATTGCAAAGGTGGAGCGGGAGATTTGCGGGGTTTGCAAACTCGTGCAGCTCCCAGCGACCTATGTAGCCCCAAAGCAGGGCAAGCGACATATATATAAGGATACAACGGTTGACCTCGGGCGACTTGTTCTTCAGCAGCTGGTAGATGACCACCGGGATTATCACTGCGAAGTAGAGCACTATACGGTGCTCGGGCGTCAGGTCGAGGATAACTATACTTCTGTCCACCGTGCCGAAGAATGCCTGAAGCGCGTAGTTGGGCATGATAGCCAACAGTGCGAAGACGAGCGAGCCGAAGAAAACTCCGATCTCGCGCCAGCTTGAGGGGAGCTCGAGCCGTTTATCCTCAAGAGCGTTGTATGCGATTATCGAAAGAGCAAGACCTATCTCGAGCGGGAGCGCCCAGAAGGAGGGGTTGGTGACGTCGTAGCCCACAACGCCGAGGGTCGCGACGGCGTAGACGTCGTAGCAGGCAAGTATCACGGCGAAGGTGGGGAGCGCGAAGGCGTTCACAAGACGTCGAAGGTTCTTGTAATCAAAGAAGGCGCTCATGACCGTCAAAAGAATGGCGGCGTAGGAAAACCAGACGAGTATTACTGCAAGAGCAGTAAGCGCGGGGTTTGCCTCGGGGATATTGAAGGGAGACGCCGCGCTGTCAAGACCGAGAATGTCGTAGACGGCGGGCTTACGCGAGAGATATCTGACAAACGACGCCAGAAACAGTACTACACCGCCGACGCGGGCTAAGTGCTTAGTGTTAATATTAAAAAGCTTCAGCGCGATATAGACGATCACCAAGAGTGCGGCAAAGGTCAAGGACGCATCGACAGACATGAGATGCTGCATATAATCACCTCGAAAAAAACGATTTATTTATTCGGAAATTCAACAAAAAACAATTATCCATTCTTAGGTGTTATTATATCACTTCTTTGTCTAAAAGTCAATGTTTTGCGCGTGAAGTCGACGTTTTACACAAATTTATCAGACAAGCATTGTGCGAATGTTCCAAAGCTTCGAGTGCAAGAGCAAAAAAGGAGGCGACCGAAGGACGCCTGCTTTTATTCCTTATTATCGGTGTTGTGCACCGGGGTTCCCAAAAGGTCGGATTTGAGCTTTCTGTGCGGATTGAATCCGAAGTGGAGCAGGAAGCTGAGCGCGGCGCGGATCAGTATGATCGCGACGAGCAGAAGCACTTCTTGGGTCGTCTTTACCACAAGGGTCTGCAATATCTCGGCTCCCATCATAAAGTGGAGCCCCATTGCAAGTCCCTTTGCAAGGTCCTGACGGACGTTGAAATGCTTTTTGAAAAAGACGTTTCTGAAATACTTCCAGAATGCCGAAAGTCCCGTCCAGAAAACGACCAAGATACCGATAATATCAAGTATCGCTATCGGATACGGGAGAATTTCTTCAATAAAAATATGTAAAACGTTCATAAGGTCCTTCCCTTTCTTGATTTATACTCTGACCCTTTTTATCAGCAGAGCCGCCGCGATACCGACTACGATACCCGCAACAGTTCCCGAAAGGAGCAAAAAGGGCAGATAATAGCTGACTACGTTCGTTCCGAGCATCACCGACGCCGCGCCGATCTGCCCGACGTTGTGCATAACTCCACCCGCCACGCTTACCGTGACCTCGGTCAGTCGGGTCAGGCGCTTGAGCAGATACATAACGCCAAGGCTCAGCACCGCTCCCGAGATACTGTATATAAAGCTCACGGGGCTGCCGAAGAGCATCGAGACCAGCAGAACTCGAACGGTCGAGACCGCCGCCGCCTCCCTGATGCCGAATTTGTACATCGAATAGATGACTGCGATGTTTGCAAGTCCTACCTTGATGCCCGGTATGGCGACGAAGGCGGGTATCTTACTTTCGATAAACGAAAGTATCATCGCAAATGAAACGGTCAACGCCAGAGCCGTCAGCTTTTTCGTGCTTTTTCTCACCCGGACTCCTCCTTACGAAACGAAATCGACGCCCGAGCCGTCGTCCTCGCCGATCACCGTGACCGTGACTTTGTTCGGCAGGCAGACGATCTGCTCCCCGACGTACTTGATCCTACCGGTGTTCTCGCACAGGTGGTCGGGACAGCTCGAGTACGACATATACGCCCGACCGTCCTCGACCGTCAAGACGTTCTTGCCGTTGCACAGCTCGTAGACTCCGTTGACGCCGAGCGGGTACTCACCCACCGTCACTCCGTCGACCGTGACCGAGACGGTGGCTCCCTCCTGCCGCGTCAGAAAAACAACGAGCAGCACGAGCGAGGATAACAAAAGAAGAGAGGCGATAACGATGGCGTCTATTCGATATTTTTTTATCGCGAGTCCGATCATTTTCGTCTCCTTTCTTTTGTACACGGGACGCCGACGGCGTCCCGTGAATGACTTTTTAGAAATGCGCTCCGCAGATGAAGTTGCCCTCGTGGATACAGTGTACCGTACAGACCTTGGCACATTCGCCGCAGCCGGTGCAGAGCGAGTAATCGATAACGGCAAGGTTATCCTTGACCTTGATCGCGCCGCTGGCGCACGCCTTCTCGCAGCGCTTACAGCCGATACAGCCGTTGACGCAGTACTTACGGGTCAGCGCACCCTTATCGTGGTTCGAGCACTGAACTGCGACGCGCGAGGTGTCGTTTATGAGATGTATTATGCCGTTCGGGCAGGTGCGGGCGCAGATGCCGCAGCCTATGCACTTACGGGGATCGACCACCGCAACGCCGTTCTCGATCGAGATGGCGTCCTGCGGACAAACCACCGCGCAGTCGCCGTAGCCGAGGCAGGCGAAGGTGCAGAGCTTGTCTCCCGAGTATGCCATGTTGGCGGTGTGGCAGGTCTTGTGACCCTGATAGTCGTATCTCTTTGCCATTGTATCGCAGTTTCCGTTACAGGCAACGTAGGCGACCTTTTCAACAACATCCGCCGCCTCAACGCCGAGTATCGCGGCGATGTCCTTCGCCGTACCGTCGCCGCCGGGGATACAGAGGTTGGTCTGGTCGGTGGTCTTTTCGGCGAGCGCCTTGGCGTAGCCGTCGCAACCGCTGTATCCGCAAGCGCCGCAGTTAGCGCCGGGCAGGCAGTCGCGTATCTCGGTTGCGGTCTTGTCCTCCTTGACGCCGAAGAAGACGCTGGCGAGCGTCAGCACGACGGCACAAACGACACCGATACCGAGGAAGAGGGCGGCAGGAATAAGAATATCCGGTAACATCTTGAGCCCTCCTTATTTCAAAAGATTTTCAACGATACCCGCAAAGCCCGAGAAGGCAAGAGCCACGATCGACGCCGCGATCAGCGTGATCGGTATACCCTTGAAGCTCTTGGGGGCGGGGTTGTTCTCTATTCTCGAGCGAACGCCGGCGAAAAGCACCATCGCAAAGAGGAAGCCCAGTCCGACGCCGAGCGACGACACCATCGAGCGAAGGAAGTCGTAGCCTGCCGAGATATTGTTCAGCGTAACGCCGAGAACGGCGCAGTTGGTTGCGATCAGCGGCAAATAAACTCCCAGAGAGGCGTGAAGTGCCGGCAGGAATCTCTTGGTCACGATCTCGACGAACTGAACGAG